>NZ_DAOKZA010000024.1:0-53526 GCF_035325925.1 Azohydromonas sp.
GATGTAGTAGCTGCTGGTGCCGTCGCGCGTGAGCACGCGCTTGACGGCGATCTCGCCGAACTGGTTCCACTGCCCGCCGGCGCGCGCGTCGCTGTTGTCGAACACCAGCTCGACGCTGGCGCGGCTCGCCGGCTTGCGGTTGCCCGAGCCGTTGAAGATCACGTCCTGCATCGACTCGCCGCGCAGCTCGCTGGCCTTGCTCTCGCCGAGCACCCAGCGCACCGCGTCCATGATGTTCGACTTGCCGCAGCCGTTGGGCCCGACCACGCCGACGAGCTGCCCGGGCAGCTGGAACGTGGTCGGCTCGGCGAACGACTTGAAGCCCGAGAGCTTGATCTGGTTCAGGCGCATGCAGCCTCGCGGACGCCGCCGGCCGGTCGGCGACGGTACATCCAAGTCATTGATTCACAAAGAAAATTTGCCCCGTCGCGCAGGCTCTCGGGGCGGCGGATGATACCATCGCGCCCCCGCCGGACAGCCCACCCTCCGATGCCCAAGACCGCCCCCGCGGCCACCGCGCCGAAGCAGCGCGCCAAGCCGGCCCGCCCGCCGAGCGCGCCGAGCAAGGCACTTCACGTGTTCCCGAACCCCGCGCCCGAGCGCGACTACGTGATCCAGTTCCAGGTGCCTGAGTTCACCTGCCACTGCCCGCTGACCGGGCAGCCCGACTTCGCGCACTTCACGATCGACATGGTCGCCGACCGCCTGTGCGTCGAGTTGAAGAGCCTGAAGATGTACTTCTGGAGCTACCGCGACGAGGGCGCGTTCCACGAGGCGGTGACCAACCGCATCCTCGACGACCTCGTGAAGGCCACGCAGCCGCGTTTCGTGCGCATCACCGCGAGGTGGTACGTGCGCGGCGGCATCTACACGCACATCGTCGCCGAGCACCGCAAGAAGGGCTGGAGGCCGCAGCCGCGCGTCGAGCTGCCCGAGCACGCGCTGGAGCGTGGCCTGCCGTGAACGCGCAGGCTCGCGCAGCAGCGCCCGCACCGCCGCGCGTCGGCGCGCAGGCGGTCGCATGAGCGCCGCCGAACCCACGGTCGTGCGCCCGCCGTACCAGAAGTTCGACGTGCGCGTGGCGCGCAGCCCGATCGACGGCCACGGGGTGTTCGCGGTCGAGCCGATCCCGGCGCGACGCAAGATCGGCGAGGTGCGCGGCGAGGCGATCAGCGTGTCCGAGGCGCGCATCCGCGCCACGCGCAGCGAGCGCATCATGATCGTCGAGCTGTCGCCGCGCCGCGCGGTCGACTTCCGCAGGAGCACCGACCCGATGCGCTTCACGAACCACTCGTGCGCGCCGAACGCGCGGCTGTGCATCCGCGCCGGGCGCGTCGAGTTCTACGCGCTGCGCGACATCGTCCCCGGCGAGGAGGTCACCGTCGACTACGGCGAGACGCACCACGAAGGCCGGCTGGCCTGCCGCTGCGGCGCGCCGAACTGCGTCGGCCGGCTGTAGCCGCGCGCCGGCTCAGCGCGCGCGCAGCGCCGCGAGCATCGCCTCGCGGTACGCGGGGTGGGCGTCGAGGTCGTTGTGCCCGCCGCCCGGCACGCGCCGCAGCGTGCCGTGCGCGACGCGGGCGTGCAGCCGCTCGCCGTGGGCGAACGGGATCACCTCGTCGGCGTCGCCGTGGACCAGCCACACCGGCGTGTCGATGCGCGCCAGCGCCTCGTCGGTTCGCAGCGGGTAACGCAGCAACGCCGCCGGCGCCCAGGGATAGACCTCGCCGGCGAGCGCGCGCAGGCTTTCGAACGGCGAGACGAGCACCGTCAGGTCGGGGCGCACCTCGGCGGCCAGCGTGGCCGCCAGCGCCGCACCGATCGAGCGGCCGACGATCACGCGGCGGCGGCCTGCGTAGTGCGGCGCCACGGCGGCCCACGCCGCTCGCACATCGGCCTCGAGCTGCGCCTGGCTCGCGATGCGCCCGCCGCTCTTGCCGTAGCCGCGGTAGTCGATCATGAACAGGTCGTGGTTCGCGCGGCGGTACAGGTCGGCGCTGGCGAACCAGCCCTGCAGGTTGCCGGCGTTGCCGTGCAGGAAGAACACCACGCCGTCGGGCGCCGGCAGCCGCAGGTGCAGCGCATTCAGCCGCGCGCCGTCGACGTCGACCCAGGTCTCGTGCACGTCGGCACCGAAGTCGAAGCGGTGCGACGCCGGCAGCGGCTGCGGCAGGAAGATCATGCGCTCCTGCGTCGCCCACAGCAGCGCCAGCAGCGCGGCGTAGCCGACGGCGGCCAGTGCGGCGAGGCCGGCCATGCGCGTGCCCAGCACCGCAGCGGGCCTCACGCCGGCGCGACGCGCGCCGCCAGCCGCGGGTGCATCGCGCGAAACCACAGCCGGGGCACCGAGGCCAGGAACAACGCGCCGGCATAGCCGGTGGGCAGTTGCGGGCCGGGCAGCGCCTCGAGCGTCGGGTACGGCTTCCACGCGTGCAGGTGGTGGTCGCTGTGGCGCTGCAGGTTGACGATGAAGCAGTTGGTCAGCGCGTGGTCGGCGTTCCACGCGTGCTGCACGCCGAAGGGTTCGGGGCGGCCGTCGACGAGACGCCGCTCGAGCGCGTAGTGCTCGACGTAGTTGACCGCCTCGAGCAGGAACACCGCGTAGGCGGCCTGCACGAGCCAGAACAGCAGCGCGGGCGCCCCGCCCCAGGCGCCGAGCGCGAGCAGCAGCAGCGCCTGCGCCAGCGTCGCCGCCAGCAGCGGGCTGCGCCAGCCGCCGCGGCGCAGGCGCCGCAGCTGCTGTGCCTCGAGGCGCCAGGCGCTGGCCAGGCTGCCGGCGAGCGTGCGCGGCAGAAAGCGCCACAGGCTCTCGCCGAAGCGTGCCGTCGCCGGGTCGTCGCGCGTGGCCGCGCGCGGGTGGTGGCCGCGGTAGTGCTCGACCATGAAGTGCGCGTACAGCACGCTGCCCATCAGCAGCCAGCCGAGCACGCGGTCGACGCGCGACTTCGCGTGGCCCAGCTCGTGCGCGTAAGTGATGCCCTGGCTGCCGGTGACGCCGCCGACGCCCAGCCCGAGGGCGAGCACCGCCCACCACGTGCCGCCGGCGCCGACGTGCCGCACCGCCAGGTGCACGCCCAGCGCGAGCAGCAGCGCCTGCCACAGCACGTGCGCGCGCAGCACCAGTCGGAAGCCCGCGTGGTCGCGCACCGCGGGCGGCGGCGAGGTCCAGCCCGGTGCCACGCGTTCGACCAGCGCCAGCGCCAGCTGCACGCCCAGCGCCGCTGCCCAGGCCGCCCACGGCGCGTGCCAGGCGGCGCCCGCGACGAGCGCCCGGAAGGTCCACGCGACGAGGAAGCGCGACGCGGTGGTGCGTGCGGCGCAGGCGGTGCGGTCCATCGGCGCATCATGCGCAGGCGCTGCGGCGCGCGTCAACCGGCGCGTGCGTGGACCGAGAAGGCCGGGCTTCGATAATCGCGCGATGAACCCGTTGCTGCAGCGTCTGCACCCCTACCCGTTCGAGCGGCTGCGCGAACTCACGCGCGACGTCGTGCCGAGCCCCGATCATGCGCCGATCGGCCTGGGCATCGGCGAGCCGCGCCACCCGACGCCGAAGCTGGTCGAGGACGCGCTCACCGGCGCGCTGGCGGGCCTGTCGGCGTACCCGGCCACCGCGGGCACGCCGGCGCTGCGCGAGGCCGTCGCCGGCTGGGTGCGGCGCCGCTACGGCGTCGTGCTCGACCCGGCGACGCAGGTGCTGCCGGTCAACGGCTCGCGCGAGGCGCTGTTCGCTTTCGCGCAGACCGTGATCGATGCCACGCGCGCCGACGCGACGGTCGTCGTGCCCAACCCCTTCTACCAGATCTACGAGGGTGCGGCGCTGCTGGCCGGCGCGCGCGTGGCCTATGCCAACAGCGACCCGGCGCGCAACTTCGCGGTCGACTGGTCCGGCGTCGACGAGGCCACGTGGGCGCGCACGCAGCTGCTGTACGTGTGCTCGCCGGGCAACCCGGCCGGCGCGGTGATGCCGCTGGACGAGTGGCGCGCGCTGTTCGCGCTGGCCGACCGCCACGGCTTCGTCGTCGCCAGCGACGAGTGCTACTCCGAGATCTACTTCCGCGACGAGGCGCCGCTGGGCGCGCTGCAGGCGGCGCGCGCGCTCGGCCGCCACGGCTTCGAGCGGCTGGTCGTGTTCACCAGCTTGTCCAAGCGCAGCAACGTGCCCGGCATGCGCTCGGGCTTCGTCGCCGGCGACGCGAAGCTGCTCAAGGCCTTCCTGCTGTACCGCACCTACCACGGCAGCGCGATGAGCCTGCCGGTGCAGGCGGCCAGCGTCGCCGCCTGGAACGACGAGGCGCACGTGCGTGAGAACCGCGCGCTGTACCGGCTCAAGTTCGAGCGCGTGACGCCGATCCTGTCCGATGTGCTCGACGTGAAGTTGCCCGATGCGGGGTTCTACCTGTGGGCCGGGGTTCCCGGCGGCGACGACGTGGCCTTCGCCCGCGGACTGCTCGCTCAATACAATGTGGCGGTCCTTCCCGGCCGCCTGCTCGCGCGCGAGGCCCACGGCGTTAACCCCGGCGCCGGACGCGTGCGCATGGCGCTGGTCGCCTCGGTCGGCGAGTGCCTCGAGGCGGCCCATCGCATCGTCGCCTTCACCCGGAACTTCCCATGAGCCAAGACCTGCAGTCCACCATCGATGCCGCCTGGGAGCAGCGCGCGCAGATCAGCGCCGCCGCCGCACCCGAGGTGCGCGAGGCCGTCGAGCACGTCGTCGCCGACCTCAACGCCGGGCGCCTGCGCGTGGCCGAGCGCGAGGGTGTCGGCCGCTGGCGCGTCAACCAGTGGGTCAAGAAGGCGGTGCTGCTGAGCTTTCGCCTGAGCGACAACAAGATCGTGCGCGCCGGCGACCTCGGCTTCTACGACAAGGTGCCGACCAAGTTCGCGCACCTCGACGAGGAACACATGCGCGCCACCGGCGTGCGCGTGGTGCCGCCGGCGGTGGCGCGGCGCGGTAGCTTCATCGCGAAGAACGTGGTGCTGATGCCCAGCTACGTGAACATCGGCGCCTACGTCGACGAGGGCACGATGGTCGACACCTGGGCCACGGTGGGCAGCTGCGCGCAGATCGGCAAGAACGTGCACCTGTCGGGCGGCGTGGGCATCGGCGGCGTGCTCGAGCCACTGCAGGCCAACCCGACGATCATCGAGGACAATTGCTTCATCGGCGCGCGCAGCGAGGTCGTCGAGGGCGTGATCGTCGAGGAGAACTCGGTGATCTCGATGGGCGTGTACATCGGGCAGAGCACGAAGATCTACGACCGCGCCACCGGCGAGGTCGGCTACGGGCGCATCCCGGCGGGTTCGGTCGTCGTCAGCGGCGCGCTGCCGTCGGCCGACGGCAAGTACAGCCTGTACTGCGCGGTGATCGTCAAGAAGGTCGACGCGCAGACCCGCGCGAAGACCAGCATCAACGACCTGCTGCGCGCCTGAACACGCGCGGCACCAGCGGCAAAGGAGTCGGCATGAGCGGCGGCAACATGGAGCGCGTGCTGCGCCTGATGGCGGAGAAGCAGGCCAGTGACGTGTACCTGTCGGCCAACACGCCGATCCTGATCAAGATCGCCGGGCAGATCCTGCCGCTGTCGGACCAGCCGCTGACGCCGACGCAGCCGCGCCAGCTGCTCGCCGAGCTGCTGACGCCGACGCAGCTCGAGGAGCTCGACGACAACGGCGAGCTCAACGTCGCGATCGGCATCGCCAAGGTCGGCAGTTTCCGGCTGTCGGCGTTCCGCCAGCGCGGCTCGATCGCCGCGGTGTTCCGCTGCATCCCGATCCAGATCCCGACGCTCGAGTCGCTGGGCGTGCCCGAGATCCTGTCGCAGCTGGTGCTCGAGAAGCGCGGGCTGATCCTGATGGTCGGCGCCACCGGCACCGGCAAGAGCACGACGCTGGCGGCGATGATCGAGCAGCGCAACCAGCAGATGCAGGGCCACATCCTGACCATCGAGGACCCGATCGAGTTCCTGTTCACGAACAAGAAGAGCGTGGTCAACCAGCGCGAGGTCGGCCGCGACACGCAGAGCCTGCAGATCGCGCTGAAGAACGCGCTGCGCCAGGCCCCCGACGTGATCCTGATCGGCGAGATCCGCGACCGCGAGACGATGACCTCGGCGATCTCTTACGCGCTGTCGGGCCACGTCGTGCTGGCCACGCTGCACGCCAACAACAGCTACCACGCGCTCGGGCGCATCCTGTCGTTCTACCCGCCCGAGGCACGCCCTTCGCTGCTGGCCGACCTGGCGTCGGGGCTGAAGGCGATCGTCTCGCAGCGCCTGGTGCGCGCGGCGGCCGGCGGGCGCATCCCCGCGGTGGAGGTGCTGCTGAACACGCAGCTGGTGTCCGAGCTGATCGCGCAGGGCGACCTCGCCGGCGTCAAGGAGGCGATGGAGAAGTCGCTCGCCGAGGGTTCGCAGACCTTCGAGGAGGACCTGGCGCGGCTGATCAACGAAGGCAAGATCACGCGCGACGACGGCCTGTCGTACGCCGACTCGCCGAGCAACCTGATGTGGCGCCTGCAGAACGACCTGGCCCCGCTGTCCAAGCAGGTCAACCGCATCGAGGAGAACGAGGAGCCTTCGTTCACCGACATCACGCTCGACGTGCGCCCCGAGGAGCCGCGCTCGATCGCCGGCATGAAGCTGCCGCCGATGGCCGCCAAGCGATGACGCTGCGCGACCCCGACGCCGCGCTGCGCCTGGCCGAGGCGCTGATCGCGCGGCCGTCGGTGACGCCCGACGACGCCGGCTGCCAGGCGCTGATCGCCGAGCGGCTGCGCGCCTGCGGCTTCGACTGCCAGTCGCGCGTGTGCGGGCCCGACCACTTCCGCGTGACCAACCTGTGGGCCTGCCGGCGCGGCGCGGACGCCGGCATGCACCTGGCGTTCGCCGGGCACACCGACGTGGTGCCGCCGGGTGCGCTGACGCAGTGGGCCAGCGACCCCTTCGTGCCGGCGCATCGCGATGGCCGGCTCTACGGGCGCGGCGCCGCCGACATGAAGTCGTCGATCGCGGCGATGGTGGTCGCGGTCGAGGACTTCGTCGCCGCCCACCCCGACCACGCCGGCACGATCTCGCTGCTGATCACCAGCGACGAGGAAGGCCCGTCGGTCGACGGCACGGTGCGGCTGGTCGAGTGGCTGCGCGAGCGCGGCGAACGGCTCGACGCGTGCATCGTCGGCGAGCCGACCTCGGTCGAGCGCCTGGGCGACACGATGAAGAACGGCCGCCGCGGCACGCTCAGCGGCCAGCTGCGCGTGATCGGCGTGCAGGGCCACGTGGCCTACCCGCAGCTGGCGCGCAACCCGATCCACCAGCTCGCACCCGCGCTGGCCGAGCTCGCCGCCACCGAGTGGGACTGCGGCAACGCGTTCTTCCCGCCGACGACCTGGCAGGTCAGCAACATCCACGGCGGCACCGGTGCGACCAACGTGATCCCCGCCGAGGTCGTGCTCGACTTCAACTTCCGCTTCAGCACCGAGTCGACGCCCGAGTCGCTGCAGTCGCGGCTGCGGGCGGTGCTCGAGCGACACGGACTCGAGTTCGCGCTCGACTGGACGCTAGGCGGCGAGCCGTTCCTGACGCCGCCGGGCACGCTCAGCGAGGCCCTGTCGGCGGCGATCCGCGCCGAGACCGGCGTCGAGGCCGAGCTGTCGACCACCGGCGGCACTTCCGACGGGCGATTCATCGCGAAGGTCTGCCCGCAGGTGATCGAGTTCGGCCCGGTCAACGCGAGCATCCACAAGGTCGACGAGCATGTCGACGCGGCGAGCGTGGGCACGCTGGCGGCGATCTACCGCCGCACGCTCGAGACCTTGCTGCGATGACGCTGCTCGACGCGGTGCGCGCCGCCAGCGAGCGTCTGGACCGCGCCGGCGTCGCCTTTGGACACGGCACCACCAACGCCTGGGACGAGGCGGCCTGGCTGGTGCTGTGGCGTCTCGGCCTGCCGCTGGACGACCTCGACAGCGTCGCCGCGCGCGAGCTGGGCGACGACGAGCGGCGTGCAATCGAAGCGCTGGTCGAGCGCCGCATCGCGACGCGCCGGCCCGCGGCCTACCTGACCGGAGAGGCCTGGCTGCAGGGCGTCCCGTTCACCGTCGACGAGCGCGTGATCGTGCCACGGTCGCTGATCGCCGAGGTGATCGCCGACGGCACGCTCGACGCGTGGCTGGGCGAGACGACGTCGCGCGTGCTCGACCTGTGCACCGGCAACGGCAGCCTCGCGGTGCTCGCCGCGATGGCCTGGCCCGAGGTCGTCGTCGACGCCGCCGACCTCAGCGCCGAGGCGCTCGCGGTGGCGCGCATCAACGTCGGGCGCCACGGCCTGGTCGGGCGCATCGCGCTGTGCCAGGGCGACGGCCTGACCGCGGTCGGCGACCGGCGCTACGACCTGATCCTGTGCAACCCGCCTTACGTCGACGCGCAGTCGATGGCCGCGTTGCCGCCCGAATACCGCGCCGAGCCGGCGCTGGCGCTGGCCGGCGGCGCCGACGGCATGGACTTCGTGCGCCGGCTGCTGCGCGACGCCCCGGCGCACCTGGTCGACCACGGCGTGCTGGTGCTCGAGATCGGCCACGGGCGCGAGCACTTCGAGCGCGCGTTCCCGCGCCTGCAGCCGGTGTGGCTGCCCACCAGCGCCGGCGACGACCAGGTGTTGCTGCTCGAACGCGACGCGCTGCGCTGACGCACGCCTTCCGGTCAGGCGCCGCCGACGCCCCGCAGCGCGATGCGCGGACCTCGTCGTCGCGTGGCACGCCACGCGGGCCGGTCGCCACGCCGCCGCCGGCGGCGTCAGTCGTACTGCAGCCGCGCCGCCACCGCGGCATGGTCCGAGGCCCACAGGCCGCCGGCACCGGCCGGGCGCGTCCGGTCGCCCGGGGACGTGCCGAGCACACGCATGTCGGGCACGCGGCGAGGCGTCGGCAGCGCGAACACGTGGTCGATGCGCTCGTAGTGCGCGGAGCGAGCGTTCGACAGGTCCTCGGCCTGGCAGCAGGTCAGCCCCGCCCCGGCGCGCGTGTGCAGCAGCCAGGCGTCGGCGAAGCCCTGCCCGGTGAGCAACTGGTACGGCGTCGGCACCCCGGGGATCTGGTCCTCGGGCGCCGCGTTGAAGTCGCCGACGACGACCAGCCGGCGCGACGGATCCTGCTGCCACGACGCAAGCGCGGCTTGCACCAGTTCGCCGGCCTGCGCCACCTGCAGCAGTCGCAACTCGGGCGGCTGCGGGGCCAGTTGCCGCACCTCCAGGTGGGTGTTGAAGACGCGGTAGCGCTGGCCCCGCACCGCCAGGTCGACCGCGAGGAAGCCGCGCCAGCCGGGAATCGGCACGCCCAGCGGCGTCGGAATGACCGCCACGGCGGCGTAGTGGCAGCCGTCGTCGCTGGCCTCGCAGCCGGTCAGCGACGGCAGGTCGACGGCCACGGCATCGAGTCCGTCGCGCACCAGGATCGCGTCGCGGTCGGCCACCTGCAGGATCGCCGGCACGTCGGCCACGACGATGGGCAGCTGGTCGATGCGCATGTTGGTCACGCGGCCGGCGACGCGGTACTGTCCGTGCAGCGCCGCCTCGGTGCCCTGCAGCTGGTCGGTGAAGGCGTCGCGGATCAGCGGATCGTCGCAGCCCGTGCCGGGCAGGTTCGGCACGCCGGGGTACGGCAGGCAGCCGAAGCGCCAGGCCTCCTGCAGGCCCACCACGTCGGGGCGGCGCTGCCGGATCTGCGCCGCCAGCGCCTGCACGCGTTCGGCCGGCCGCGACGCGGCGATGCGCGCCAGCGTCGCGACCACCGCGGTGTTGAATGCCTCGGGCGTCGTCGCCGCGATCACCGGTGTCAGGTCCGCGCCCAGGTACTGGTTCTGGGTCATCACGTCGATCTCGGCGGCGCCCGCGGCGAGCGCGGTGGCGAGCAGGATCGATCCCGGCAGCCCGGACACGAAGCGGCGCATCGTCGTCTCCTTGCGGCGGCGCCGCGCATCGCGGGCGCCCGACACGTGCATCTTGAGGCCGCAGTGAATCGAGCACAAGGCGGTCGCGATGCCGGCCCGAGGGCGGCGCCGCCGGGCCGGGCCCCGAGGATGCCGCCGGGCCGCGGCGCCCGGCGGGCGGATCGGTCGCCCGCAGGCCGCGGCCGCATGGCGGCCTGGTCGACAATCGCGCGCCGTGATCACCCTCAAGAACCTCACGCTGCGCCGCGGCACCAAGGTCGTGCTCGATCGCGCGAACCTCACGCTGAACCCCGGCGAGAAGGTCGGCCTGGTCGGGCGCAACGGCGCCGGCAAGTCGAGCCTGTTCGCGCTGCTCGCCGGCCGGCTGCACGCCGACACCGGCGAGTTCGAGATGCCGCCGAAGTGGCGGCTGGGCGAAGTCGCGCAGCAGATGCCCGACGCCGACGACGGCGCCACCGAATACGTGCTGCAGGGCGACGCGCCGCTGGCCGAGGCGCAGGCGATGCTCGCCGCGGCCGAGGCGGCCGACGACGGCCACGCGATCGCCGACGCGCACCTGGCGCTCGAGGAGGCCGGCGCCTTCGACTCGCGCGCGCGCGCGCAGGCGCTGCTGCTCGGCCTGGGCTTCAGGCCGGGCGAGCTCGACGCACCGGTGAACAGCTTCTCCGGCGGCTGGCGCATGCGGCTGCAGCTGGCGCGCGCGCTGATGTGCCCGGCCGACCTGCTGCTGCTCGACGAGCCGACCAACCACCTCGACCTCGACGCGCTGGTGTGGGTCGAAGGCTGGCTGCAGCGCTTCGCCGGCACGCTGATCGTGATCAGCCACGACCGCGAGTTCCTCGACGCGGTGACCAACGTCACCGTGCACCTCGACGACGCCGCGCTGGCGCGCTACGGCGGCAACTACACCGCGTTCGAGGAGATGCGCGCCGAGCGCATCGCGCAACAGCAGGCGGCCTACGCGAAGCAGCAGGAGCGCATCGCGCACCTGCAGCGCTTCATCGACCGCTTCAAGGCCAAGGCGACGAAGGCGCGCCAGGCGCAGAGCCGCGTCAAGGCGCTGGCGCGCATGGAGAAGCTCGCGCCCGTGCTGACCGCCGGCGACTTCGCGTTCGAGTTCCGCGAGCCGGCGAGCCTGCCGAACCCGATGCTGGCGCTCGAGGGCGTCAGTTGCGGCTACGGGTCCACCGTGATCGTGAAGGACGTCGAGCGCACCGTGCTCGCCGGCCAGCGCATCGGCATCCTCGGCGCCAACGGCCAGGGCAAGTCGACGCTGGTGAAGACCATCGCGCGCGTGCTGCCGCCGCTGGCCGGCACGCTCACCGAGGGCAAGGGGCTGGCGATCGGCTACTTCGCGCAGCAGGAGATGGACCTGCTCGCCGAGAACGACACGCCACTGCAGCGCATGGTGCGGCTGGCGCGCGAGGTGTCACCGCAGGCGCGAGAGCAGGAACTGCGCAACTTCCTCGGCCAGTTCCACTTCACCGGCGAGATGGTCCACCAGACGGTGGGCACGCTGTCGGGCGGCGAGCGCGCGCGGCTGGTGCTGGCCACCATCGTCTGGCAGCGCCCCAACCTGCTGCTGCTCGACGAACCGACCAACCACCTCGACCTGACCACGCGCGAGGCGCTGTCGATGGCGCTCAACGAGTTCGAGGGCACCGTGATGCTGGTCAGCCACGACCGCGCGCTGCTGCGCGAGGTGTGCGACGAGTTCTGGCTGGTCGCCGACGGCCGGGTCGCGCCGTTCGACGGCGACCTCGACGACTACCAGCGCTGGCTGCTCGAACGCTCGCGCGCGCTGCTGCGCGGCGGCGAGCCCCCGCCGGTGTCGCCGGCACCCCACCCCGCGCCGGTGCCCACGGCGTCGGCAACCCCGGTGCCGCGACGCGACGACCGCAAGGCGCAGGCGCAGGCGCGAGCCCGGCTGGCCGAACGCACGCGGCCGCTGCGCATCGAGATCGAGCGCATCGACAAGCGCCTGGCCGCACTGGCCGGCGAGCGCGCCGAGGTCGAGACCGCGCTGGCCACACCGGGCATCGCCGGCGCCGACATCGCCGAGCAGGGCCGCCGGCTGAACCACATCGCCGCCGAGGTCGCGATGCTCGAGGAACGCTGGCTCGAGCTCGGCGCCGAGCTCGAGCAGATCGTCGCCGGCGGCTAGCGCCGCGCAGCGGCACCCGACGCGCGCGCGGCAAGCAACTCGAGCAGCAGGTCCACGCGCATCTGCCACGGCGTGCGCGCATCGACCGCGCCGCTGGCCACGTCGATGGCCGGGCCGAACGCGCAGCGCGACACGACGCGCACCGCCACCCCGGCGTCGCGCGCGCGCTGCAACGCCGCGGCCAGTTCGGCGTGCACGGTGCCGCTGCCGGTGGCGGCGACGACCAGCCCGTCGACGCCCAGCGCCCGCAGCGCGTCGACGACGCGCCCCGACGCGCCGGCGTGGCTGGTCACGACCTCGACGCGTGGCCAGGCCGCGGGGTCGCCGGCGATCGTCTCCAGTCCGCGTGCGGCGCCGGGCGGCACCGTGCGGAACGCGCGCCAGCGGCCGGCCTCGATCACGCCCAGCGCCCCGGCGTCGCCGCTGCCGAACGCGTCGAGCCGCCAGCCGTGCAGCTTGCGCACGTCGGCTGCGGCGTGCGCGACGCCGGCCAGCACCACGGCGACGCCGCCGGGGCCGCTGCGCGAGACGGTCACCGCGTCGAGCAGGTTCTGCGGCCCGTCGGCCTGCAGCGACGTCGCCGGGCGCATCGCCGCCGTCAGCACCAGCGGCCGGGACGGCGCCAGCACGCGGTGCAGGAAGTACGCCGTCTCCTCGAGCGTGTCGGTGCCGTGCGTCACGACGACGCCGGTCACGTCGTCGCGCACCAGGTGGTGTGCGCAGCGCTGCGCCAGCCGCTGCCACACCGCGTGCGTCATGTCCTTGCTGTCGACCTGCGCGACCTGCTCGCACTCCAGCGCCACGTCGGCCAGCGCCGGCACCGCGGCCACGAGGCACTCGACGCCCAGCTGGGCCGCGGTGTAGCCGACGGCGTCGGCGGCGTTCGCCGCGGTGCCGGCGATGGTGCCGCCGCTGCCCAGGATCACGGTCTTGCCGGTGGCACTTGGCATGGACGGGCACTCTGGATAAAAATACAGTGACTGGATGGATTCACAGACCTGCGCCGGCAGGCCACAGGGACACCACGATGCTCGACAGCCCCAAGCTCACCGCCCGTCAGCAGCAGATCCTCGACCTGGTGCAAAGTGCGATCGAGCGCACCGGCGCCCCGCCGACGCGCGCCGAGATCGCCGCCGAACTCGGCTTCCGCTCGGCCAACGCCGCCGAGGAACACCTGCAGGCGCTGGCGCGCAAGGGGGTGATCGAACTCGTCGGCGGCACCTCGCGCGGCATCCGCTTGAAGTCTGACACATTGCGCGCGCTGGCCCAGGCGCGCGGCAAGCAGTTCGCGCTGCCGTTGCCGGGCATCGCGCAGCTCACGCTGCCGCTGGTCGGCCGTGTCGCCGCCGGCAGCCCGATCCTCGCCGCCGAGCACATCGACCGCACCTACGTGTTCGAAGCCGGGCTGTTCCCGCGCAAGCCCGACTACCTGCTGCGCGTGCGCGGCATGAGCATGCGCGACGCCGGCATCCTCGACGGCGACCTGCTCGCGGTGCAGAAGGCCAGCGACGCGAAGAACGGGCAGATCGTCGTCGCGCGGCTGGGCGACGAGGTCACCGTCAAGCGCTTGCGCCGCACCAAGGCCGGCATCGAGCTGATCCCCGAGAACCCCGAGTTCGACACCATCGTCGTGCCCGCCGGCGACGGCGCCGAGCCGTCGGTGGCGATCGAGGGCATCGCGGTGGGCCTGCTGCGCAACAACATGCTCACCTGACCCGCAGGGCGCCGCGATGACCTTCAAACGACCGAAGGCGGCCAGCGCCGCCGACTGCGAGGCGCTCGAGCAACTGCCCAACGTCGGCCCGCGCGTGGCTGCCGACCTGCGCCGGCTGGGCATCACGCGCCCGGCGCAGCTGGCCGGGCGCGATGCGTTCGCGCTGTACCAGGCGCTCGGCCGCCTGGACGGCAAGCGCCACGACCCCTGCCTGCTCGACACCTTGCTCGCCGCCACCGACTTCATGCACGGCGCCGCGCCGGCGCCCTGGTGGCGCTACACCGCCGAGCGCAAGCGCCGCTACGGCGCGCTGTAGCCGGCCGGCGCGCGCGGCATCACCGCGCGCGGGCCGCAGCGCGCCCGCCGCCGCGAGACAATGGCGGCGATGGAATCGTCGGTGTGGTTCACCTTCTTCGCCGCGTCGTGGGCGATCAGCCTGTCGCCGGGCCCCGGTGCCGTCGCGGCGATGAGCGCCGGGCTCGCGCACGGCTTCCACCGCGGCTACTGGCTCACGGCGGGGCTGGTGCTGGGCATCGTCACGCAGCTGGCCATCGTCGCGGTCGGGCTGGGTGCGCTGATGGCCGCGTCGGGGGTCGCGTTCACGGTGCTGAAGTGGCTCGGCGTCGCCTACCTGGTGTGGCTGGGCGTGCAGCAGTGGCGCAGCGACGCCGCGCCGCTGCGCGACGACGCCGCGCCGGCGGTGACGACGACACGCCGCGCGCTCGTGCTGCGCGGCTGGGCGATCAACGCAGTCAACCCGAAGGGCACGGTGTTCATGCTCGCGGTGGTGCCCCAATTCATCGACCCGCAGGCGCCGCTGGCGCTGCAGTACGCGGCGATCGGTGCGACGCTGGTGTTCACCGACCTGGTGGTGATGGCCGGCTACACCGCGCTGGCGGCGCGTGTGCTCGCCGCGCTGCGCTCGCCGCGCCACCTGCGCTGGATGAACCGCGGCTTCGGCGCGCTGTTCGTCGTCGCCGGCGCGTTGCTGGCCACCTTCAAGCGCGCCTGAGCCCCAGCGGCGCGTCCGGGCGCCGCCGTCAGCGCGCCGGCTGCAGCCGCAGCGTGCGGCGCGGCGACGCGTCGCTCCACAGCGGCAGGTAGCGGCCCTGCGCCCAGTGCGCGACGAGGTCGCGGTAGTGCGTCGACCACGGCAGCCCCGACTGCCCGCTCGAGTGCACGAAACGCGACTGCGCCGGGTCGCCCAGGTCGTACAGCGCGCGCATCGACGGCCCGTGTTCGTTGAGGAACACCTCGCCGGTGGTGGCGTCGGGGCGCAGGTTCACGCGCGACGCGTTGACGGTGTAGGTGTCGCCGCCGATGCCGGCGCGCAGCTCGAACAGCGGCGCCAGCGCGCGCACGCGGCTGAACGGCCGGTGTTCGGCGCGGTAGGTCAGCGCGTTTGCCCAGCGCCACGCGGCGACGTCGTCGCCGTGGCGCTCGCGCAGCTCGTCGAGGGCGCGTTCGAACGCCGCGTCGGCCTGCATCGCGCAGGTCTCGGCCTCCGACGTCGCCTTGTCGTCGCACCACCAGGCGTCGTCGCGCGCGAGCACGCCCTCGAGCGCGTCGCGGTACGGCCGCGTGCCCAGCGTGCGTTCGTACAGCGGCCCCAGCTCGTCGGCGAAGACGCCGGCGGTGAGCTGGCGCACCCAGGCCCAGAAGATCAGCGGCGCGCCGGCGTCGGCGCGCATCGTGCCGTCGAAACCGGCCAGCGCGCGCTGCGCCGCCGCCGCCAGCGGGTGGTCGGCCCTGGCGGCCGCCAGGCGCGGCAGCAGCGGCGCCGCGGCGAGCGACTTCACGTCGGCCTGCAGCGCCGCGAGATCGTCGATCGAGTGTTTCGGCTTCGCGCCGAGCACCTGCTCGATGCGCCGCTGCCGCCACGGCAGCGTCCAGTCGCTGGTCAGGTGGTGCGGGTAGTCGTCCGGCACGATGCGCTGGTTCGCGGTGGCGATCCAGCCTCTCGGCGGATCGAACTCGCGCGGCGTCTCGTCGACCGGCACCCAGCCGATCCAGTCGTAGCGCGCCTCCCAGCCCGGCGCCGGCACCATGCCGTGCAAGTCGTGGTCGGGGGAGCGCAGCGGCACGCGCCCCGGCGCGACCATGCCGATGGACCCGTCGCGGTCGGCCACCACCATGCTCTGCATCGGTGCGACCCAGCCGCGCGAGGCGGCGACGAACTCGGCCACCGAGCGCGCGCGGTTGAACGCCAGCCCGACACCGACCGCGTCGGCGTCGGTGTCCAGCGCGGTCCAGCGCATCGCGATCCCGTACGCCGGCCGATCGCGGTCGACGACGTCGTCGGCCGCACCGGCGTCCGAGATCAGCGGGCCGTGGCGCGACACGCGCACGGTCTGCACCACGTCGGGCGCGCCCTTGACCCGGATGACCTCCTGCCGCGTCTCGAACGTCGCCCAGCCGTCGGGCGTGCGGTAACGCGTCGGGTCGGCGGGGTCGATCTGCTCGAGGTACAGGTCCTGCACGTCGGGCCCGGTGTTCGTGAAACCCCAGGCGATGTGCTCGTTCTGCCCGAGCACGACGATCGGCAAGCCCGGCATCGTCGCGCCGGCCACCTTGAAGCCCGGAGCCTCGAGGCGCGCGAAGTACCACAGCGCCGGCGCGCTGAGCTTGAGGTGCGGGTCGTTGGCCAGCAGCGGCCTTCCGGTGGTGGTGTGGCTGCCGGCGAGCACCCAGTTGTTCGAGCCGATGCCGTCGAGCCCCGACGGCGGGGCCGCCGCCAGCCAGCGTTCGGCGTCGACGCCGGCGAGCCGGCCGTCCAGCCGCAGCGCACGCAGCCGCGCCGCGTAGTCGACCGTCACGCGCGGCGCCTCGCCGGGGTACGGCGGCATCAGCTCGTTGACGCGCGCGACCGCGTCGTCGCCGCCCAGGCGCAGCGCCAGGCGCAGGCGCTGCATCTCGGCGTTCCAGTTGGCGCCCAGGTCCCAGGCCATCATGATCGCCCAGGCCAGGCTGTCGACCGGGGTCCAGTCCTCGGGGCGCAGCCCCAGGATCAGCATCTCGGGCGGGCGCGCGGCGAGTGTGCGCACCGCCGCGTTGACGCCGCGGGCGTAGGCGTCGAGCAGCGCCAGCGACTCGGTCCGGCCGGTGGAGCGCAGCCATTGCCACTGCGCGGCGGCGGTGCGGCGCACGCCGAGCACGCGCAGGAAGCGGTCGTTGTCGACGGCGCCCGGCCCGAAAGCCTCGGCCAGCCGGCCGGCGCCGATGCGGCGGTGCGTCTCGAGCTGCCACAGCCGGTCCTGCGCGTGCGCGACACCGAGGCCGAACATCAGGTCCTCGATGTTCTGCGCGCGGATCGTCGGCACGCCGTGCGCGTCGCGCCCGATGCGCACCGGCGCGTGCAGCCCGGGAAGCGTCAGCTCGCCGTCGGTGCGCGGCGTCGCTTGCTGCAGGTAGGCACCGACCGCCAGCACCAAGAGCAGCAGCGCGCCGAGCAGCGCCCACAGGCCGCGCCGGATCCACCTCGTCATCGCCGTACCTCCCCTTCCCAACGCGAGGGTAACCGGCCGGCGCCGCGACGGCCATCGGGGCTTGCGCGGCGGGGGCGGCGCAGCTGCGGCGTGACGAATTGCCGCACCCCCGCCGTGCTGTTCGTGCGATCCGCACGGCCGGCGAGCGCCGAAGATCGGCTTCAGCCCAGCCACGCGAGCGCCGATACCGCCGCCATGTTCCCTTCGCGCAGCCCCTCCTCGCCGTCGACGCAGCGCGCCAGCGGCACGCCCACCGGCCTGCACAGCCGCATCGAGGTCTGCCCGCCGACGTCGCGGGGCGCCTGGTGGTCGCGCCTGCACGGCTGGCTGCGCGGCGACGCGCCGCTGGCCGGCGCCGCGGACACGCTCGACCCGGTGCGACGCGAGTTCGCCGCCTGCATCGACGACGCGGCCAGCGTCCAGGCCGGCACGCTGCTGATGCGCATCAACACCGCACGCTCGCTGCGCGAACTGTGGCACCTGCGCGCCGCGCTGTACCACGTGGTCTCGCTGCAGCACAGCCAGTTCGTCGCCGAGCAGCGGCTCGCGCAGTTGAACCGCCACTTCCCGACACGCTCGCCGCGCTCGGGCCTGATGCCGCTCGACGGCTGAGACCGCAGGCTCGGCCGTTCGGCGCCCAGGGCGGCAGCGACCAGCCGAGGGCGGCCCGCTGTCGATCTCGACGGCCGGATGAGCACGTCATTGGCTTGCGCCGGTGGGCACATGCCGCTCTGCGACACGGCCGAGCACAGCCACGGCGAGCCCGTGCACGCTTCGTGAACTGACTCGCGGACGTGGTCCGAGCGAAGCGACCGCAGGCAGCGTAGCGAGTTCGGCCGCGCGACCCCGGGCCGAGCAGCGCAGCGAAGTCGGCCTGCCAGGCCGACCGTCACAGGGTGAGCCCGCAGCGGGTGCCGCCCGCCGCGACGCGCCAACGGGCGCAATCCAGCGAGCGCACAAAAGGCAAGGGCCGACGTCGGCAGCGGTCCGAAGTCGCCCGCTGCGGCGACAATCGCCGCGGTCATGAACATCATCATCCTCGACGACTACCAGGACGCGGTGCGCAAGCTGCGCTGCGCCACCAAGCTCGAGCCGTACAACGCGAAGGTCTTCACGAACACGGTCAAAGGCATCGGCCAGCTGTCGGTGCGCCTGCGCGACGCCGACGTGCTGGTGCTGATCCGCGAACGCACGCACTTCCCGCGCCAGCTGCTGGAGAAGCTGCCCAAGCTCAAGCTGATCTCGCAGACCGGGCGCGTGGGCTCGCACATCGACCTCGAGGCCTGCACGCGGCTGGGCATCGCGGTGGCCGAGGGCGCGAGCTCGCCGGTGGCGCCGGCCGAGCTGACCTGGGCGCTGATCATGGCCGCGATGCGCCGGCTGCCGCAGTACATCGGCAACCTCAAGCACGGCGCGTGGCAGCAGTCGGGACTGAAGGCCGCGTCGATGCCGCCGAACTTCGGCCTCGGCCAGGTGCTGCGCGGCAAGACGCTGGGCGTCTGGGGCTACGGCAGGATCGGCCGGCTGGTGTGCGGCTATGGGCGCGCCTTCGGCATGCAGGTGCAGGTCTGGGGCACCGAGGCCTCGCGCGCGCAGGCGGCGGCCGACGGCCACGCGGCGGCGACGTCGCGCGAGGCGTTCTTCGAGACCAGCGACGTGCTGTCGCTGCACCTGCGGCTGGTCGACGCGACACGCGCCGTCGTCGGCCTCGACGACCTGGCGCGCATGAAGCCCACGGCGCTGTTCGTCAACACCTCGCGCGCCGAACTGGTGGCCGACGGCGCGCTGGTGTCGGCGCTGAACAAGGGCCGCCCCGGGCTGGCGGCGATCGACGTGTTCGAGACCGAGCCGATCCTGCAGGGCCACCCGCTGCTGCGGCTGGAGAACGCGGTGTGCACGCCGCACATCGGCTTCGTCGAGGCCGAGGCCTACGAGACGTACTTCGGCGCCGCGTTCGACAACGTCGTCAACTTCATCTCCAACCGCCCGACGAACATCGTCAACCCGGACGCGCTGAAGGTGCTGCGGTGACCGCGCCGCCGCGCCTGGCGGCCACGCGCTGGGCGCTGCTGGCGGGCAACTTCGCGATCGGCTGCGGCGTGATGGTCGCCGCCGGCTCGCTCAACGACCTGGTGCGCTCGCTGCAGGTCAGCGTCGCGCTGGGCGGGCAGCTGATCGCCGTCGGCGCCGCGGTGATGGCCGTCGGCGCGCCGGTGCTCGCCGCGGTGATCGGCGGCTGGGACCGCCGCGTGCTGCTGGTGGCGGCGCTGGCGTGGTATGCGGTCGGCCACGCGGCCAGCGCGCTGGCGCCCGACTACGCGGCGCTGCTGCCGCTGCGCGCCGCCTCGGTGCTCGCGGCGGCGGTGTTCACGCCGCAGGCCGCGGCGGCGATCGGCGCGATGGCGCCGCCCGAGGCGCGCGGGCGCGAGATCACCTTCATCTTCCTCGGCTGGTCGGTGGCCTCGGTGATCGGCATGCCGGTGCACAGCTACATCGGCGAGGCGTTCGGCTGGCGCTGGGCCTTCGCGCTGGTGGCGCTGCTCGCCGCCGGCGCGGCGTGGTGGCTGTGGCGCGCGATGCCCGCCGGCGTGCGCCCGCCGGCGCTGTCGCTGCGCTCGTGGCGCGAGGTGTTCACGCACCCGGTGCTGATGGCCATCGTGCTCGTCACCGCGATGTCGGGCGCCGGCCAGTTCACGGTGTTCACCTACTACGCGCCGTACTTCCGCCAGGCGCTGGGCGCCGGGCCGACCGAGGTCAGCGCGCTGTTCTTCTGCTTCGGCGCGTTCGGCCTGGTCGGCAACGTCGCGCTGTCGCGCTGGATCGACCGCTTCGGCGCCGCGCGCGCGGTGTTCTGGACGCTGGCGTGCATCGCGCTGTCGCTGCTGCTGTGGCCGCTGGCCGGCAGCGCGGCGGCGATGGCGGCGGTGCTGGTGCCCTGGGCGCTGGGCTGCTTCGCGTCGAACTCGGCGCAGCAGGCGCGCCTGGGCGGCGCGGCGCCGGCGCTGGCGCCGGCGCTGCTGGCGCTGAACACCTCGGCGATCTACCTCGGCCAGGCGGTCGGCGCGGCCGGCGGCGGTGCGCTGGTGGCCGCGCGCGAGGCCGCCGGCGCCAGCGGCGCGACGATCTACGGCGGCCTGCACCTGATCGGGCTGGGCTGGATGGCCGCGGCGATCGCGCTCAGCGCGTGGGCGCAGCGGCGATCGGGCGCACGCGCGCGCGCCTGAGCGCGCCGCGCGGTCCGGTCACTTGCGCGGCGGCGCCTGCGGCTCGACGCCGACGGCCACCGCCCGCGAACGCAGGTGCGAGAACACGCCGGCCGGCACCTCGAGCGGCACGGTCTTCACCAGCGTCAGCGAGCGCGAGTCGTAGATCGCCAGCCGGCCCGCCTCGCGCCCCAGGCTCGTGTCGCCGCCGGCGCGCGAGCTGACGTACAGGTGGTCGCCGCTGGCGGTGTACTCGGGGAAGTGCGAGTGGCCGAAAGTGCCGGGCACCGTGACGGTGCGCACGACCTCGAGGGTTTGCTTGTCGATGAACTGGATCTTGTCGGCGTTCGGGCCGGTGCCGACGATGTCGACGACGATGTACGGCGCCTTCGGATGCGCCGCCGGCGACTCGGTGGGTCCGATCACCGGGATGCGCTTGACGACCTCGTGGCGCTCCATGTCGAACACCGTCACCTCGTGCGCGCAGGGCCGCGCGCCGATGTTCGTCACCGCGCCGAGCATGCGCCCGCGGGACCGCACCACCGCACCCGATCCGACATGCGGCTGGCAGCCGGCCTCGATGCCGCGCACGACGCGCCTTTCGGCGAGGTCGATCACCGCGACGACGTCGTCGTCGTACGAGGCGACCACCACCTGTCGCCCGTCGGGCGACAGGAAGCCGTCGTGCAGATGACGGCCGACCTTCTCGATCGCGGTGACCGGGAAGTCGCCGCGCGCCAGGTCGACCACCCACACCTGCCCGGCCTGCTCGAGCGCGACGACGAACACGTCGGCGTACGGCGTCGCGACGAGCATGCCCGCGTCCGACTCGACCTGCCGCCCGTCGGGGTCGCTGCCGCGCAGCTCGAACAGCTTGACGGGTTCGAGCGACTCGGCGTCGAGGATCACCAGCGCGTGCGGCACGTACGAACCGGCGGCGACGTAGCGTCCGTCGCGCGACACCGCCAGCGACGCCCCGTTGAGCCCGGCGCGCACCTTGCGCACCGCCTTCAGCGTGTACAGGTCGACCTTGTAGACCCAGCCCATGTCGTCGCGCACGTAGGCCCAGCGCGGCTGGCGCGGGTGGAAGTCCATCAGGTGCGGCGCCCAGTCGGTGCGCACCTCGCCCACCTTGTCGTGCGTGCGCGCGTCGAAGAACACGACACGCGCCCCGGGGGCTGCGGCGTGGCGGCCGCGCACCATCACCGCCATCAGGTCGTCGACGTCGCCGATCCTCGACGTCGGGCGCGCCGGCAGCGTCGACTCGTCGGCCACCTGCACGACCAGCGAGCGGCGCACGTCGTCGATCGTCCAGGTCGGCGCCGACTTCGGCTGCCCGGTGATCAGCGCCGCGAGGAGTTCGCGGTCGCGCGACCCCAGCGTGCCGCCCCAGGTCGGGTGCGACGGCATCAGCGTGTTCGCGGCGCCGGCGCGCATGCGCGCGACGACCTGCGCCGCGCTCAGCCGCGTGCCGTCGCGGTGCAGTGCCGGGCCGATGTAGCCGCCGCGGTCGACGCCGTGGCACACGGCGCAGTGCCGGGCGAACAGGCGCTCGGCGCGCGTGAGGTCGTCGGCCGCCGGCGCAACCGAGCCCGCCAGCGCGAGCGCGACGGCGGCACTGCCCTGCGCGATGCGCCGCATCGCTCGCGATGTCGTGTCCATCGGGTCCTCCCGCGGCTCGAGGCGTCGACGGCCGGCGCTGCCGACATCGGACATCATGGCACCGATCGCGTGTCGTCTGCCCCGGCCGCGCACCGCGTCGCCCGGCGCGCACCTTCCCGGTCGCCCTGGTCACCCCCTGCGCACGGGTCCACAATCTCGTCCGATGGACCCCGCTGCGCCCAGTGTGAGCTTCTTCGACGCGCAGTTCCGGCGCCAGGTGCGGCAGCGCGATTTCGAGCTCAACCCGTTCGAGCGCGAGGCGCTGCCGCACCTGCGCGGCGACGTGCTCGACGCCGGCTGCGGCCTGGGCAACCTGGCGCTGGCCGCCGCCGAACGCGGCTGCTCGGTGCTCGCGCTCGACGCCAGCCCGGCGGCGATCGAGCACCTGCGCGCCGTCGCGGCGGCGCGGTCGCTGCCGCTGCGCGCCGAACAGGCGGACTTGGCCGGCTACGCGCCGCCGCCCGCGGCCTTCGACGCGGTGGTCGCGATCGGCCTGCTGATGTTCTTCGACTGCGCGACGGCGCGGGGCCAGCTCGCGAGGCTGCTGGCCGCGGTGCGCCCGGGCGGCGTCGCGGTGGTCAACGTGCTGGTCGCAGGCACGACCTGGCTCGAGCCGTTCGGCGACGGCGCGCACTGCCTGCTGCCGGCCGACGAACTACGCCGCGCCTTCGCCGGCTGGACGCTGCGCCACGACCGCGAGCAGGCCTTCGACGCGGCGGGCGGCACGGTCAAGCGCTTCGTCACCGTGATCGCGCAGCGGCCGCGCGACGGCTGAAGCGCTGTCCACGGCGTCACCGCAGCGCAGCCCGGCCCCGCCGATGGCGACGCCGCCGTCCGATCCGCTGGCCCAGCCGTTGACGCTGCCCTGCGGCGTCGTGCTGCGCAACCGGCTGGGCAAGGCGGCGATGACCGAGGGCCTGGGCGACGCCGCGCTGCGCGCCACGCCCGAGCACGCGCGCCTGTACGCGGCCTGGGGCGACGGCGGCGTCGGCCTGAACATCACCGGCAACGTGATGGTCGACCGCCACGTGATCGAGCGGCCGGGCAACGTGGCGATCGACGTGCGTCACCCGCCCTGCGTCGACGCGCCCGCGCGCGATCGCCTGCGCGCGTGGGCGCAGGCGGGCACGGCCGGCGGCGCGCAACTGTGGATGCAACTCAGCCACGCGGGTCGGCAGTCGCCGCGCTACGCGACCCGCCAGCCGGTCGGGCCCTCGGCAGTGAAGCTCGACCTGCTGGGCAACTACAAGACCCCGCGCGCGCTCGGCGACGCCGAGATCGTCGACATCGTGCGGCGCTTCGGCGCGGCGGCGCGCATCGCGCAGGAGTGCGGCTTCACCGGCGTGCAGGTGCACGCCGCGCACGGCTACCTGATCAGCAGCTTCCTGTCGCCGCTGACCAACCGCCGCGACGACCGCTGGGGCGGCGGCATCGGCAACCGCGCGCGCCTGCTGCTCGACTGCGTGCGATCGGTGCGCGCGCAGGTCGGCGCGGATTTCGCGGTGTCGGTCAAGCTCAACTCCGACGACTTCCGCCGCGGTGGCTTCAGCCACGCCGACTGTCTGCAGGTGGTCGAGCGGCTCAACGACGAAGGCGTCGACCTGCTCGAGATCTCCGGCGGCACCTACGAGCAGCCGCGCCTGCTCGGCGTCGAGGGCCGCAGCGCCGACGCGGTGGCGGTGCGCGCCAGCACGCGCGTGCGCGAGGCCTACTTCCTCGCCTACGCCGAGGCGATCCGCGCGGTGGCGACGATGCCGCTGATGGTCACCGGCGGTTTTCGTTCGCGCGCCGGCATGGAGGCGGCGCTCGCGTCGGGCGCGCTCGACGTGATCGGCGTCGCGCGGCCGCTGTGCACGCATCCCGACTGCGTGCGGCAACTGCTGGAGCGGCGCATCGACCGCCTGCCGGCCTACGAGCAGCGCCTGCATCTGGCCGCGCAGGGCTGGCGCTCGCCGGCCAGCCCGTGGCTGGCGCTGAAGATGGTCAACGTGCTCGGCGCGCAGGGTTGGTACTACCAGCAGATCGAGCGGCTGGCGCGCGGCCGACCGGCGCAGCCCGACCGCGGCGTGCTGCGCAGCTTCGTGCGCTACTGGTGGGACGAGCTGACGCGCGCGATGCGCCTGCGCCGCTGAGCCGTGGGCGGCCCGTGCGAACCCGCCGCACGGCCACGGGCTCAGCGGCGCGGCGCGGCCTCGCGGGTCGCCTCGGCGGTGCCGAACATCGAACGCAGGTGCAGCGTCGGCGCGTCGGGCGTGCCGGAGAACCTCAGCCACAGCCCCAGCGTCGGCACGTAGAAGGTGCCGCGGTCGACCGCGAACGCCGACGCCGCCTCGCCTTCGCCGACGCGCAGCGTCGCGCCGCCGTCGTGCGCGGTCCACTGCAGCGCGCCCAGCGTCGGCGAACGGTAGTCGCCGGCCAGCGCCGCCCGCTGCGCGCGCGGCAGTGCCAGCGGCGCCGGCGTGCGCTCCGGCGCCGGGTCGCGGCCGGCCAGCACGTCCACGAGGTCGCGCGTGATCTGCTCGCAGTGCCACGGTGGCAGCAGGCTGTTGCCGACCCAGGCGACGACCTCGCGCCGCTCGCGATCCCACCAGACGTGCGCGTAGAAGGCTTTGTACTGACCGCTGTAGTGGCAGCGGCGGCGCGGCGCGTCGCAGTACCAGCTGAGCATCGTCAGCGCCTCGGGCAACCCGCTGACGAACATCGCCTCGCGCAGGCCGCGCTGCAGCCGCTCGGGCGCCATCACGCGGCCGCGCGCGAAGGCGTCGCCCCAGCGCGCCCAGGCGCGCGCGCTCGCGTGCACGTTGGAGCCGCCGACGAAACCCTCGCCGTCGAAGGCGTCGAACGGCTGCCAGCGCCCGTCGGCGTCGCGCCGGTAGCCGACGGTGCGCGGCACCGGGAAGTCGGCGAAGCGTGCCGGCCGCGCGAACATGCCGTCGAGTCCGAGCGGCGTGAAGTAGCGCTGCTGCCACCAGCGCGCGATCGGCTGCCCGGTCACGCGCTCGACGACGAGCGCCGCCGCGTCGAAGCCGAGGTTCGCGTACTCGACGCGCACGCCCGGCGGCCGCCGCGGCTGCGGCTGGCGCTGCGCGGTCAGGCGCAGCAGGTCCGGCGTGTGCAGTTCGCTGCGCGCGCGCAGTTCCGGCTCGAACAGGCCGTAGTCGGGCAGGCCGCTGCGGTGGGTCAGCAGGTCGCGCAGCGTCTGCCCCGCGTAGGGGTACTCGGGCAGGTGGCGCGTGACGGCGTCGTCGAGCGACACGCGGCCGTCGGCGGCCAGTTCCCACAGCGCCGCGGCGGTCAGCGTCTTGGCCATCGATCCGCCGTCGCTGGGCGTGTCGACCGTGAACGGCCGGTCCGGGTCGCGCTGCGCCAGCCCGACGGCGCGCTCGTGCACGACGCGACCGTCGCGCATCAGCACGAAGGCGCCCGACAGGCCGTGGCCGGTGACGGCGTCGTCGATCACGCGGTCGGCGCGCACGGCCAGCGACGCGGTCGGCGGCGCGCCGGCGCATGCGCCCAGCGCCAGGGCGAGCGCGGCGACGAGGCCCTTCGACGATCGTGACCGCGCGCCCGGCGCGCGGGCCGTCGCGACGACGCGGTCGGTGACATGACGCAACGGCATGTGATGACGCCCCCGGCGACGCACCCGCGCCGCGCGCCGATGATAGGCAAGGCGCCGGTCGCGGCGCGGCATGCCCTCAGCGCCGCGCCAGCGCGAACAGCGCCGCCACCGCCACCGCCGCCAGCACGCCGGCGAAACCCCACTGCGGCGACCACTGCAGCGCTGCCGCGCCCAGCGCCGGAGACAGCATCGCGCCCCCCGTGTACGACAGCACCAGCACCGCGGTGGCGTTGACCAGCGCGGTGCCCTGGTGGCGGTCGCCGATCTCGATCATCGCCAGCGTGTACAGCGCCCCACCGGCGCCGCCGCAGACGAAGGCCACCGTCGCCGCCAGCGCCGCGTGGCCGGCGGCCAGCGGCAGCGCCAGCGTCGCTGCCAGCGTCGCCGCCGCGCAGCCCAGCGCGACGGCGCGCCGCGGCAGCCGGTCGGCGAGCTCGCCCAGAGGCAGCATCGCCAGCGTGCCGCCCAGGCCGCTGGCCGACACCAGCAGCGCCGACACCGCCGCGCCGAACCCCATCGCCAGCCCGTACAGCGGCAGCACGCCGGCCAGCCCGCTCTCGAAGAATCCGCCGGCCAGCCCGGCGACCATCACCGCCGGCGCGGCGCGCAGGGCGTCGACGACGCCGCGCCAGCCCAGCCGCGTCGCGCGGTCGTGCGCCGACGTCGCCAGCGGCGGCAGCGCCAGGCTGCACACGAAGCCGACCGCGACCAGCGCCACCGCGACCCAGCGCGAGTGCTCGGCCGCCTCGTCTTCGGCGCCGAGCGCGGCCAGCAGCGCCGGGCCGAGCACGAAGGTGAGCCCGACCATGGTCTCGAACAGGCCGACGACCCGGCCGCGCCGGTGCGGCGGCGCCAGCTCGGCCACCGTGGCCTCGGCGACGATCCAGCGCAGCGCCGCGCCGACGCCCGCCGCCGCGTACAGCAGCGCCCACAGCACGACCGAGGTGCTCAGCGTGATGCCCAGCAGCGTCGCCAGCGGCAGCGCGACGCTGGCGACCAGCGCGCGCCGCCGCCCGAGCCAGCGCACCCACAGCGCGGCGAACGGCGTCGCCACCGCCACCCCGCCCCACAGCAGCGCGCTGAACAGCCCGACCTGCGCGGTCGCCAGCCCCTGCGCCTTCAGCGTGAACAGCAGCAGCGGCGCGAACATGAAGAAACCCGTCAGCTCAAAGAAGGTCGACGCGAACAGCGCCAGGATGCCGCGGCGGCGCCGTGCATGCATCGCCGACTCGTGAAGCGATCGCCGCGCATCCGGCTGCGCCGGTGCGCCGGCGGCGCCCCCTGGAGGGGGCAGCGCCGCAGGCGCTTCGGGGGTGGTCCGACTCACCCGTCCTTGGTGCCGAAGATCTTGTCGCCGGCGTCGCCCAGTCCGGGGATGATGTAGCCGTGCTCGTCGAGGTGGTCGTCGACGGCCGCCGTCCAGCAGCGCACCTCGGGGTGCGCGCGCTCGAGCGCGGCGATGCCCTCGGGCGCAGCCACCAGCACCAGCGCGCGGATGTCGCGGCAGCCGCGCGACTTCAGCAGGTCGACGGTGGCGATCATCGAGCCGGCGGTGGCCAGCATCGGGTCGACGATCAGCGCGGTGCGCTCGTCGAGGTGGCCGACGAACTTCTGGAAGTAGTGCTCGGGCTGCAGCGTGTCGTGGTTGCGGCTCAGCCCGACGACGCTGATCTTTGCGTTGGGCACCATCTGCAGCACGCCGTCGAGCATGCCCAGCCCGGCACGCAGGATCGGCACGACGGTGACCTTCTTGCCGGCGATCTGCTGCACGTCGGTCTCGCCGCTCCAGCACGCGATGCGCCGCGGCTCGAGCGGGAAGTCGGCGGTGGCCTCGTAGGCGAGCAGCGCGGCCAGTTCGCCGGTGATCTCGCGGAACTTCTTCGTGCTGACGCCGGCCTCGCGCAGCAGGCCGACCTTGTGCTGCACGAGCGGGTGCTTGACTTCGATGACGGGCATGGCGGGCCGGGCTCGCGGTGGCGGTCAGCGGCGAGTATCGAGCAGCGGCGGCAGCAGCGTCGCCGCGGTCCCGCGCAGCACCCAGTGCGCCTCGTCGTCGATCTCGCTGTCGTCCGGGTTGACGATGGCCACGCGCGCACCGGCACGGCGCGCGGTGTGCGCCAGCCCGGCGGCCGGCCACACGGCGCCCGAGGTGCCGACGACGAGCATCAGGTCGCAACGTCGTGCCGCGTGTTCGGCGGCGTCGACCGCGCGTTCGGGCAGCATCTCGCCGAACCACACCACGTCGGGCCGCACCAGGTTGCCACACTCGGCGCAGCGCGGCGGGCGGCCCACCGCCGCGGCCGCCGGGTCGCAGGCCTTGCCGCGCGGGCACGGGGTCAGCCAGCGGGCGGCGAGGATGTCGCCGTGCAGGCGGATCGTCTCGGGCCACCCGGCGCGCTGGTGCAGGTCGTCGACGTTCTGCGTGACCACCGTCAGCACGCCGGGGCGCTGGCGGCCGAACGCGGCGAGCGCCAGGTGCCCGGCGTTGGGCCGCGCGCGGCGCATGCCCTCGCGCCGCTGGGCGTACCAGTCCCACACGTGCTGCGGCTGCGCGCGAAAGCCCTCGACGCTGGCGAGCACCGCGGGGTCGAACTTCGACCACAGTCCGGTGGCGGGGTCGCGGAAGGTCGCGATGCCGCTCTCGGCGCTCATGCCCGCGCCGGTGAGCACGCACACGCGGCGCGCCGCGTCGACGTGCGCACGCACGGCGGCGAGGGCGACGGGGTCCGGCGCCTCAGCCACGCTGGCGCACCGCCTCGTACAGGCAGATGCCGGCCGCGACCGACACGTTCAGGCTCTCGACCGCGCCCTTCATCGGGATGCGCACCAGCAGGTCGCAGGTCTTGCGCGTGAGCGCTCGCATGCCCGGCCCCTCGGCGCCGAGCACCAGCGCCAGCGGCCCCGCCAGGTCGGCCTCGTGCAGCGTCAGTTCGGCGTCGTCGGCCAGCCCGACGACGCGCACCGACCGCTCCTTCAGTTCGTTCAGCGCGCGCGCGAGGTTGGTCACCATCAGGTACGGCACGGTCTCGGCGGCGCCGCTGGCGACCTTGGCCACCGTCGCGTTGAGGCCCACCGCGTGGTCCTTCGGCGCGATCACCGCGTGCACGCCGGCGCCGTCGGCCACGCGCAGGCAGGCGCCGAGGTTGTGCGGGTCGGTGACGCCGTCGAGCGCGAGCACCAGTGGCGGGCCCTGCACGGCGTCGAGCAGGTCGTCGAGCGAGTGCACCTGCGGCAGCGGCTTCACACGCGCCGCCACGCCCTGGTGGCGCGGGTTGCCGGCCAGGCGCGTGAGCTGGGTCTCGTCGCTGTCGACGAGCTTCGCGCCGGCGTCGCGGGCGCGCTGCACGAGCTGGCGCATGCGCGCGTCGCGGCGCGTCGCGTCGACGTGCACCTCGAGCACGCTGTCGGGAGCGGTCTTCAGCCGCACGCCGACGGCGTGGAAACCGTACAGAACCCTGGAAGGCGCCATGCGGCGATGGTAGCCGCGGCGCCGGGGCTCAGCGGTCTCCCAGCTGCGACTGCAGGAAGTTCGCCTCGCCGACGCGGGCCACCAGCGCGATCTGCGTCTCGAGGTGGTCGATGTGCGACTCGGTGTCGGCCAGGATGTCCGCGAGCAGATCGCGGCTGACGTAGTCGCGCACGCCCTCGCAGTGCGCGATCGCCTGCTTCAGGTGCGCGTGCGAGGTCTGCTCGGCCTGCAGATCGCAGTGCAGCGTCTCGACGGCGCTCTCGCCGATCAGCAACTTGCCGAGGTCCTGCAGGTTGGGCAGGCCCTCGAGCAGCAGCACGCGTTCGATCAGCCGGTCGGCGTGTTTCATCTCCTCGATCGACTCGTCGTACTCGTGCTTGGCCATGCGCTCGAAGCCCCAGTTCTTCAGCATGCGCGCGTGCAGAAAGTACTGGTTGATCGCGGTGAGCTCGAGCTTGAGCTGGGCGTTGAGGTGCGCGATGACCTGGGCGTCGCCTTGCATGTGCCGCTCCTCGTGGTGGTCGGTGGCGACATTGTGCCGGCGCGCGCCGGCCGGCGGACTTGCCCCTGCCGTGGGGCCGGGCGGCGGCGACGACGCGCGCCGCCGGTGATCAGGCGCGCAGGTGCAGCCGGGCGGCGGCGGCGTCGGGCGCGTGGTCGAAGCGCGTGGCCGGCGACTCGCCGGCCAGCGAGCGCATCTCGGCGTAGACGTCGGCCAGGCGCGACGCCGGCACGCGCATCAGGTGCAGCGACATCGACAGTGGCGTCACCGGCCTGGTCGGGCGTTCGTCGGCAGTGGCCGAGCGCACCGCGCTGACCGGCGCCACCGGCGCGACCTGCGCGACCGAGCGCGTGGCCGCGGCGACGGCGGTCAACGAGAGTCCGGTGGGTGATGGCGGCTGGATCGGCTGGAACATGACGGCCCCCGCGGTACGAGATGGCTTGACGGAGGTATCGGCCGGCGATCGGCGGACTTGAGGGGTGTTCGCACCCCAGTTCGGCGCGCGACGGCGTGAACGATGTCACGCCCGCGTCGGCAGGCCCTGGCGCCGCCGCGAGCTCAGCGCAGCGCCTGCCAGCCGACGATCGCGCCGATCAGCACCGGCTGGTGCAGCATGTAGAACGCCAGCGGCCAGCGCCCGAGCGCCGCCAGCGGCGCCGCGGCGCGCGGCAGCGCACCGCGCAGCAGCGCACGGCGGTGGGCCAGCAACCACTGCCCCGCGGCCAGCCCCCACAGCATCACGCCCAGCCAGGGCAGCAGCGGCACGTAGTCTTCCGTCACCGGCTTGCGCGTGACCAGTCCGACCCAGTTCGTCCAGCGCGAGTCGAACACCGGGTGCGCGACGAACAGCGGCAGCAGCAGCGCCGCGAGCCCCAGCGGCCACAACCAGACGCCCAGCGGTGCGGCGAAGCGCGCGATCACCAGCATCAGCGCGATGCCGTGCAGCACCCCGAAGCTGATCCAGCTGGCCGGGAACATCAGCGCCGATGCGGCCGACACCAGCGCCGCACAGCCGGCGATCTGCGCCCAGCGCCGCCAGAAGCGCGCCGCCGGCTGGGCGGCGTCGAGCGCCAGCGCCTGTCCGACGCCGGCGGTGAACAGGAACAGGCTGACGATCGCGGTGCGCTGCGTCGTCCACAGCGCGTCGCGGTAGAAGTCCTGCCGCGGCTCGAGCAGGCCGAAGTGGTTCAGGTCGAACACGAAGTGGAACGCCGCCATCCACAGCATCGCGGCGCCGCGCAGCGCGTCGACGCGGTCGAAGCGTTCGCGCGCGCCCACCTCGCCGCCGCGCCGGGTTCAGTCGGCGAAGGTGCGCCCCGACTCGGCGAGCTCGACGACGATCGCCGCGGGCTCGAAGCGCGCACCGTGCACCGCGGCGAGCTCGCGCGCCCTCGCGACGAAGGCCTTCGGCCCCATCGCGTTGACGTACTGCAGCGCGCCGCCGTGGAACGGCGCGAAGCCCCAGCCGTAGATCGAGCCGATGTTGCCGTCGGCCACCGAGCGCAGCACGCCCTCCTGCAGGCAGCGCGCCGCCTCGTTGGCCTGCACGATCATCAGCCGGTCGATCAGCTCGCGCTGCGGCGGCTGCTCGGCCGCCGGTGGGTACATCTCGGCCAGCCCCGGCCACAGCCGCTTGCCGTCGTCGTCGTAGTCGTAGAAGCCGCGGCCGGCCTTCTTGCCGACGCGGCCGAGCTCGCATAGCTGACGGATCACCTCCTCGCCCGGGTGCGCGCGGTACAGCTCGTCGGCGGCGGCGAGGTCCTTCTTCGTCTGCTCGATCACGTGCAGCGACAGGCTCAGGCTGACCTCGTCCTGCAGCGCCAGCGGCGGCATCGGCATGCCGGCCTGGAGCCCGGCCTGCTCGACGTGGCGCGGGTGCACGCCCTCCCTGAGCATCGCGATGCCTTCCATCACGTAGGTGGCGAACACCCGCGAGGTGTAGAAGCCGCGGCGGTCGTTGACGACGATCGGCGTCTTGCCGATCTGCAGCACGTAGTCGAAGGCGCGCGCCAGCGTCTCGTCGGAAGTCTTGTCGCCGACGATGATCTCCACCAGCGGCATCCTGTCGACCGGGCTGAAGAAGTGCAGCCCGACGAACTGCGCCGGCCGACGGCTCGCCTGCGCCAGCCCGGTGATCGGCAGCGTCGAGGTGTTGCTCGCGAAGACGGCGTCGGCGCCGATCACCGCCTCGGTCTTCTTCGTCGCGTCGGCCTTGATCGCGCGGTCCTCGAACACGGCCTCGATCACGAGGTCGCAGCCGGTCAGGTCGTCGTACGACGCCGTCGGGCGGATGCGCGCGAGCAGCGCGTCGCGCTTGTCGGCGGTCGTGCGGCCCTTCCTGACCGCCTTGTCGAGCAGTCCCTGCGAGTACGCCTTGCCCTTGTCGGCGAGCTCGGTCGACGTGTCGAGCAGCACCACGTCGATGCCGGCCTTCGCCGACACGTAGGCGATGCCGGCGCCCATCATCCCGGCACCGAGCACGCCGAGCTTCTTCACCTCCGACGGCGGCACCTTCGGAGGCCGCGACGCGCCCTTCTTGATCGCGTTGAACTGGTACCACAGCGTGCCGATCATGTTGCGGCTTTCCTGCGTCATCGCGCAGGCCGCGAAGTAGCGGCTCTCGACCGCGCTCGCGGCGTCGAAGCCGAGCAGGCCACCCTCGAACACGCTCGACATGATGTGCGTGACCGCCGGGTAGTTGCCGTAGCTCTTCGCCGCGGCCACCGACGGCCCGATCGACCACATCTGCGCCACCGCCGGCGAGCGCGAATCGCCGCCGGGGAAGCGGAACTTCGACTCGTCCCACGGCTGCTTCGCCTTCGGGTGCGCGAGGCACCAGGCCCGCGCCTTGGCGAGCAGCTCGTCGCGGTCCTTCGCGAGCTCGGTCACGAGCCCCATGCCCAGCGCCTTGGCCGGCGCGACGTCGTGGCCCTCGGCCATGATCTGCAGCGCCGCCTGGATGCCCACCAGCCGCGGCAGCCGCACCGTGCCGCCGCCGCCGGGCAGCAGGCCCAGCTTGACCTCGGGCTGGCCGAGCTTGAGCTTGCGGTCGTCGAGCACGATGCGCGCGTGGCACGCCAGCGCGATCTCGAGCCCGCCACCCAGCGCGTGGCCGCCGATCGCGGCGACCACCGGCTTGCCCATCGTCTCCATGCGCCGCAGCACGGCCTTCATCGCCATCGACGCTTCGAAGGGCTCGCGCGGCTCCTGCCACTTCGACATGCGGTCGAGGTCGCCGCCGGCGCAGAAGTCGGCCTTGCCCGAGGTCAGCACGAGGCCCTTGATGGCCTCGTCACTGGCAACGCGCTCGACGACGTGGGCGAGCGCCGTCATCAACTCGTCGCCGACGACGTTCATCGGCCGGCCCGGCAGGTCCATCGTCGCGACGGCGATGCCGTCGGCGCCGATCTGGAGCGTGATCGCTTCGCTCGTCATGGTCACACCCTTTCGATGATCGTCGCGATGCCCATGCCGCCGCCGACGCACAGCGTCGCGCAGCCGGTGGCCAGGCCGCGGCGCTCGAGTTCGTCGAGCAGCGTGCCGAGGATCACGCAGCCGGTCGCTCCCAGCGGGTGGCCCATCGCGATCGCGCCGCCGTTGACGTTGACGCGGTCCAGATCGACGCCGAGGTCGCGCGCGGTCTTCATCGGCACCACCGCGAAGGCCTCGTTGACCTCCCACAGGTCGACATCCTTGGCTTGCATGCCGGCCTTCGCCAGCGCCTTGCGGCACGCCGGCGTCGGCCCGGTGAGCATGATCGTCGGCTCCGAGCCGATGACGGCCGCAGAGCGGATGCGCGCGCGCGGCTTCAGCCCCGCCTTGACGCCCCCGGCCTTCGAGCCGACGAGCATCAGCGCCGCACCGTCGACGATGCCCGACGAGTTCCCGGCGTGGTGCACGTGCTCGATGCGCTCGACGGTGGTGTACCTGCGCAGCGCGGTGGCGTCGAAGCCCATCTGTCCCATCATCGCGAAGCTCGGCTCGAGCTTGGCCAGCGCATCGACGTTCGTGCCCGGGCGGATGGTCTCGTCCTCGGCGAGCATCAGCAGGCCTGCGATGTCGTGGACCGGCACGATCGAGCGCGAGAAGTGCCCGGCCTCGCGCGCCGCCGCGGCACGCCGGTGCGAGCGCACCGCGAAGGCGTCGACGTCGCCGCGCGTGAAACCCTCCAGCGTCGCGATGAGGTCGGCGCCGACGCCCTGCGGCACGAAGCCGAGCTTGGTGTTGATGCGCGGGTCCATGAACCAGGCGCCGCCGTCGCTGCCCATCGTCCAGCGGCTCATGCTCTCGATGCCGCCGGCGACCACCAGGTCTTCCCAGCCGGTCATCACCTTCGCTGCGGCCAGGTTCACCGACTCCAGCCCCGAGGCGCAGAAGCGGCTCTGCGTGACGCCCGCGCAGCTCTCGGCCCACTCGGCGTCGAGCACCGCGGTGCGCGCGATGTCGGCGCCCTGCTCGCCCACCGGCGTCACGCAGCCGAGCACGACGTCGTCGACGAGCGACGTGTCGAGCTCGTGGCGCGACTGCAGTGCCTTGAGCAGCGTGCGCAGCAGCCACACCGGCGTGGCCTGGTGCAGCGACCCGTCCTTCTTGCCCCTGCCGCGCGGCGTGCGCACGTGGTCGTAGATGTAGGCCTCGCTCATCGTGGTGCTCCCGCGCCGGCGCTCACATCGAACGCGCGGCGAGTTCCTTCATGATCTCGTTGGTGCCGCCGTAGATGCGCTGCACGCGCGCATCGACGTACAGCTCGGCGATCGGGTATTCCATCATGTAACCGTAGCCGCCGAACAGCTGCAGGCACTCGTCCATCACCTTGCACTGCTGCTCGCTGACCCAGGCCTTGGCCAGCGCGGCGCGCGCGGCGTCGAGCTCGCCGTTCAGGTGCGCGACGATGCACGCGTCGACGAAGGCGCGCGTGGCCAGCACCGCGGCCTGCACCTCGGCGAGCTTGAACCGGGTGTTCTGGAAGTCCCAGATCGCGCGGCCGAAGGCCCGGCGCTGCTTCACGTAGGCCAGCGTCTCGGCCAGCGCCCTTTCCATCGCGCCGACGCCCTGTACCGCGATGATCAGCCGCTCCTGCGGCAGCTGCTCCATCAGCTGGACAAAGCCCTGCCCCTCACGCCCGGTCGGGCCGCCGAGCAGGTTCGCCGCCGGCACGCGCACGCCGTCGAAGAACAGCTCGCTCGTGTCCTGCGCCCTGAGACCCACCTTGTCGAGCCTGCGCCCGCGCCGGAACCCCGGCACCGGCTGCCCGTCGGCGCCGTCCGTCTCGAGCACCAGCAGCGACGTGCCCTTGGCGCCGGCGCCGCGGTCGGTCTTGGCGACGACGACGATCAGGTCGGCGTGCTGGCCGTTCGTGATGAAGGTCTTCGCGCCGGTCAGCACGTAGTCGTCGCCGTCGCGCCGCGCCATCGTCGCGATCACCTGCAGGTCGCTGCCGGTGCCGGGCTCGGTCATCGCGATCGCGCCGACCAGCTCGCCGCTGGCCATCCTCGGCAGCCAGCGGCGCTTCTGCTCGTCGCTGCCGTAGTGCAGGATGTACGGCGCGACGATCGCCGAGTGCAGCGCGCCGCCGAAGCCCGACAGGTTCGAGCGCGCCTGCTCGATCATGATCACCGCCTCGTGCGCGAAGTCGCCGCCGCCGCCGCCCCAGACCTCGGGAGTCGACACGCACAGCAGCCCCTGGGCGCCCGCCTCGCGCCAGCATTCGCGCGGCACGATGCCGGCGTCGCGCCAGACCGGCGCCTGCGGCACCCAGCGCTCGCGAAAGAAGCGCGCCGCGCTGTCGGCGAGCATGCGGTGCTCGTCGCTCATCCACGGCGACGCAAAGACCGCGATCGTCACGTGGACCTCACCTCTGGCTCAGCTGCTCGCGCGCCGTGCCATTGATCAGCCGCAGTTCGGCCAGCGTCTCGTCGATCGCGGCGCGCTTGCGCTCGAGCTCGCGGATCGCGTCGTCGGTGCGCGCGATGACGTAGCGCAGCTGCTGCACCCGGCCCTCGCCGCGGTTGCCGTACAGGTCGAGGTAGTGCTTGATCTCGGCGAGCGACGCGCCGATCGCCTTGCTGCGCAGGATCAGCGCCAGCCGCGCGCGGTCGCGCCGCGTGTACACGCGCGTGCCGTTGACGCGGCGCGGCGCGAGCAGCCCCTTGTCCTCGTAGAAGCGGATCGCGCGTGGCGAGATGCCGAACTCGGCGCACAGCTCGCCGATGCCGAACAGCTCGCCGGTGGCGTCGTCGCGGTGCGACGCGACGACCTCCTGCGCCGTCGGCGGCGCGGTGCCGCCGGTGCGCCGGCGCGCCGGCCGGGTCGCGGCGTCGAGTGCGGCCACCGCGCTCAGACGATGCGCTGCAGCTTGAGCGCGACGCTCATGTCGCCGCTGACCTTGAGCTTGCCGGTCATGAAGGCGGTCGCCGGCTCGAGGTCGCCTTCGAGCATCGCCGTCAGGTTGTCCAGCGAGATGCCGACGGTGCAGTCGGCGTCCTTGTCGTCGTTGCTTACGCTGTTCGGGATCGACTTGCCGTCGACGAAGACGATGCCGTCGTCGCCGCAGTCGAACTTCAGCGTGGCGTTCAGGCCGCTCGCATCGCCGACCTTGGCGCGCAGGGCTTCGGTGCAGGCTTGCAGGTCCATGCAGTCATTCCGTGGATGGCAGAAGGCTGGCCATGCTACTGCCGCCGTCTCACCAGGACATGCGCGTAATCCCCAATTGGGGAGTGGGTTGACGTTAACGTCACCCTGACGCCTAATCGCCACCGCACCCCGGCCGCGGCGTCCCGAGCGGCGCCCCGGGCGCCCGTCGCCGACCCGATCCCACGATGCCCGAGCCCACCCCGACCGACCGCCCCGGCGGCTACCGCAGCGTGCTGCGCCCCGGCCTGTTCGCCGGTCAGCTGCACTGGGTCACCGGCGGCGGCAGCGGCATCGGCCGCTGCGTCGCGCACGAGCTGGCGTCGCTGGGCGCCCGCGTCGTGATCAGCGGGCGCACGCCCGACAAGCTCGCGCGCGTCGCCGCCGAGATCGCCGAGGACGGCGGGCGCTGCCACACGATCGCCTTCGACATCCGCGACGAGGACGCGGTGAAGGCCGGCGTCGCGCGCGTGGTCGGCGAGCACGGGCCCGTCGCCGGCCTGGTGAACAACGCCGGCGGCCAGTTCCCCGCGCCGATGCTCGCGATCAGCAAGAAGGGCTTCGACGCGGTGGTGGCGAGCAACCTGACCGGCGGCTTCCTGATGATGCGCGAGGTGTTCGTGCAGAGCATGCAGCGCCACGGCGGCGCGATCGTCAACATGACGGCCGACTTCCGCAACGGCATGCCGGGCATGGCGCACAGCGGCGCCGCACGCGCCGGCATGAGCAACCTGACGATGACGGCGGCATTCGAGTGGGCGCACGCCGGCGTGCGGGTCAACGCGGTGGCGCCCGGCTGGATCGCCTCCAGCGGCATGGACACCTACGGCGGCGCGATGAAGGCGATCATCCCGAAGCTGAAGAACCACGTGCCGTTGCGCCGCATGGGGCTCGAGGCCGAGGTCAGCGCGGCGATCGCCTTCCTGCTGTCGCCCGGCGCGGCGTTCATCACCGGCGTGACGCTGCCGATCGACGGCGGCGCGCCGCTGGGCGGCGACATCTTCCCGCTCGGCTCCGAGGCGAGGTCGGTGCCGTTCGACGGGTTCCACCGCGCCGTGACGCCCGAAGTGCTGAAGTGAATCCGCCCCGAAGCGCCTTCGGCGCCACCCCCCCAGGGGGGCGCCGCCAGCCAACCGGCGATGCCGGATCCGCGGCGGCCGCCGGCCCGCACGCGCCGTGGCTGCGGCGGCGTCGATCGGACTGAGGCCATGCCGGCCATCGCGACCCGGCTCGACGCGAAGGGCGAGGCGTTCCGCGCCAACGCGCAGCGCATGCGCGAGCGGCTCGACCAGGTGCGCACGCTCGAGGCGAAGGTCGTCGCCGAGTCGGCCGGCAAGCGCGAGAAGTTCGAACAGCGCGGCCAGCTGCTGCCGCGCGAACGCGTCGCCCGCCTGCTCGACCGCGGCAGCGACTTCCTCGAGCTGTCGCCGCTCGCCGGCCTGGGCATGCACGACGACGACGGCAAGAAGAGCGTGCTCGGCGGCGGGTCGATCGTCGGCATCGGCACGGTGGCCGGCAAGCGCGTCGTGATCTCCGCCAGCGACAGCGGCATCAAGGGCGGCACCGTCGCGCCGATGGGGTTGAAGAAGGCGCTTCGCGCGCAGCAGATCGCCGCCGAGAACAAGCTGCCGCTGATCGCACTGGTCGAGTCGGGCGGCGCGAACCTGATGTACCAGGCCGAGATCTTCGTCGACGGCGGGCGCACCTTCGCCAACCAGGCGCGGCTGTCGGCGGCCGGCATCCCGCAGGTCGCGGTGGTGCACGGCGCGTCCACCGCCGGCGGCGCGTACCTGCCTGGGCTGTCGGACTACGTGGTGCTGGTGCGCGCTCGCAGCAGCATCTACCTGGCCGGCCCGCCGCTGGTCAAGGCCGCGATCGGCGAAGACGCCAGCGAAGACGAGCTGGGCGGCGCCGCGCTGCACGCCGAGGTCACCGGCCTCGGCGAATACCTCGCCGACGACGACGCGCACGCGATCGCGATCGCGCGCGAACTGCTCGACAAGCTGGCGTGGGACGTGGTGCCGCCAACGCGGCCGGCCGACGAGCCGCTGTACCCCGCCGACGAGCTGATCGGCGTCGTGCCCGCCGACGAGCGCGCCCCCTACGACTGCCGCGAGGTCGTCGCGCGCCTCGTCGACGGCTCCGACTTCCTCGAGTTCAAGGCGCTCTACGGCGCCGACACCGTGTGCGGCCACGCGCGCATCCACGGCCACCCGGTGGGCCTGATCGGCAACAACGGCCCGATCCAGCCCGAGGGCTCGGTGAAGGCGGCGCAGTTCATGCAGCTCGCCGACCAGTCGGGAACGCCGCTGGTGTTCCTGCAGAACACCACCGGCTACATGGTCGGCTCCGAGGCCGAGCGCAAGGGCGCGATCAAACACGGCAGCAATATGATCCAGGCGGTGGCCAACGCGCGCGTGCCCAAGTTCACCGTCGTGCTCGGCGGCTCGTACGGCGCCGGCAACTACGGCATGTGCGGGCGCGGGTTCGACCCGCGCTTCATCTTCGCCTGGCCGAGCGCGCGCACCGCGGTGATGGGCGGCGCGCAGGCCGCGATGGTGATGGACATCGTCAACCGCGCCAAGCTCGAACGCATGGGGCTGCCCGCCAACGACGAGGCACTGGCCGCGATGAGCGAGCAGCTGCGCAAGCGCCTCGACCACGAGTCGACCGCGCTGTTCGGCACCGCGCGGCTGTGGGACGACGGCATCATCGACCCGCGCGACACGCGCCGCGTGCTCGGGCTGTGCCTGGCGATCGCCGCCGAGGCCGAGCGACGCGTGCTGCGCCCCAACGCCTTCGGCGTGGCGAGAATGTGAGACACCCGCGAAGCGCCTTCGGCGCCTCCCCCTCGAGGGGACGCCGCGGCGGGCGCTGGAAGGCGCTCGGAGCATGACCAACGGAGCAGCACGATGCAGTTCACCGCCGAACACCGCCAGATCGACGACACCGTCACCCGGTTCGTCGAGAAAGAGATCAACCCGCACGTGAGCGCCTGGGAGGCGGCCGAGGAGTTCCCGAGCCACGCGCTGTTCAAGAAGCTCGGCGACCTGGGGCTGCTCGGGCTGAAGTACCCCGAGGAATACGGCGGCGCCGGGCTCGACTTCAGCTACTCGATGGTGATGGCCGAGGCGCTCGGCGCCTGCGCCTGCGGCGGCGTGCCGATGGCCATCGGCGTGCACACCGACATGGCCACGCCGGCGCTCGCGCGCTTCGGCAGCGACGACCTGCGCCGCGAGTTCCTCGCCCCGTCGATCGCCGGCGATCTGGTGTCGTGCCTGGGCGTCAGCGAGCCCGGCGGCGGGTCCGACGTCGCGGCGATCAAGACCACCGCGCGCAAGGACGGCGGCGACTACGTGATCAACGGCACGAAGATGTGGATCACCAACGGCCTGAAGGCCGACTGGTGCTGCCTGCTCGCCAACACCGGCGACGGCCCGGCGCACAAGAACAAGAGCCTGATCGTGGTGCCGATGGACGCGTCCGGCATCACGAAGCACAAGATCAGGAAGATCGGCATGATGAGCTCGGACACCGCGCAGCTGTTCTTCGACGACGTGCGCGTGCCGCGGCGCCACCTGATCGGCCAGGAGGGGCTGGGTTTCACGTTCCAGATGCTGCAGTTCCAGGAGGAGCGGCTGTGGGGCGCGGCCAGTTCGCTGCGCGGCCTCGACCGGCTGATTGACCTGACCATCGCTTACACGCGCGAGCGCAAGGCCTTCGGCAAGAGCCTGCTCGACAACCAGGTGATCCACTTCCGCCTCGCCGAGCTGCGCACCGAAGTCGAGGCGCTGCGCGCGCTCACCTACCGCGCCGTCGACATGTACGTCGCCGGCAAGGACGTCACGCGGCTCGCGTCGATGGCCAAGCTCAAGTGCGGGCGCCTTGGCCGCGAGGTCGCCGACGCCTGCCTGCAGTACTGGGGCGGCATGGGCTACACCTGGGACAACCCGGTGTCGCAGGCCTACCGCGACGGCCGGCTGGTGTCGATCGGCGGAGGCGCCGACGAGGTGATGCTGGGCATCATCTGCAAGCTCGAGGGCACGCTGCCCGGCCGCGGCGCATGAACGCCGACGCGTACGAGTCGCTGGCGCTGCGCCGCGACGGCGGCGTGCTGCACGTCACGCTGAACCGCCCGCGCTCGCGCAACGCGATGACGATGGCGATGGTGCGCGAGCTGCGCACCGTGCTGGCCGACGCGAAGCAGGCGGGCGACGTGCGCGTGCTCGTGCTGCGCGGCGCCGGCGGCCACTTCTGCGCCGGCGCCGACCTGAACGACATGGCCGCCGCGCGCCAGCGCGCGATGCGCCCCGACGACGACAAGCGCCCGCTCGAGCCGGCCGCCGACCCGATCGCCGAGATCAGCGCCAGGTTCGGCGAGCTGTGCGTGGCCTGGGCCGACACCGGCCTGGCCACCGTCGCGGTGCTCGAGGGCACCGTGATGGGCGGTGGCTTCGGGCTGGCCTGCGTCGTCGACGTCGCGATCGCCAGCGACACGGCCACGTTCCGCCTGCCCGAGACTTCGCTGGGTGTGGTGCCGGCGCAGATCGCGGCGTTCCTCGTCGAGCGGCTGGGCTACGCCGAGGCCAAGCGGCTGGCGGTCACCGGCGGCACGCTCGACGCGCGGCAGGCGCTGGCACTGCGCCTGGTGCACGAAGTGCACGCGCCCGACGGCGTCGACGCCGCGTTGCACCGCGTCGTCGGCGAGATCCTGTGCTGCGCGCCCGGCGCGGTCTCTGCGACGAAGGCGCTGCTCGCGCGCGCACGGTTCACGCCGCCGGTCGAGCTGGTGCGCGAGGCGGCGGCGGTGTTCTCGCGCTCGGCAGGCAGCGCCGAAGGCATCGAGGGCACGGCCGCGTTCATCGCCAGGCGCAAGCCGACGTGGGCGCCGTGAGGTGAACCACCCCTGTAGCGCCTTCGGCGCTCCCCGTCGAGCAGGCGGCGCCAGCGCACCGGCAAGGCGCCTGCGCTTCGGCGCAGGCTCGCGTCGCGGCAGCGATGTGATGCCGCAGCCAAAGCCGGCTGCGCGGCGGCCGCTCGAAGCCGCCCGGTTCACCGGTCGCGGGTCGCGCGATGCGTGGTGGAGCCAGTGACGTGGCGAGCTCGAGCTTCTCGAAGATCCTGATCGCGAACCGGGGCGAAATCGCCCGCCGCGTGATGCGCACCGCGCACCGGCTGGGCTACCGCAGCGTCGCGGTGTTCAGCGACGCCGACCGCGATGCCCCCCACGTGCGCGAGGCCGACGAGGCGGTGCACATCGGCCCCGCGCCGGCAGCGCAGTCGTACCTGGCCATCGACGCGCTGCTCGACGCCGCGCGGCGCACCGGCGCCGACGCGGTGCACCCGGGTTACGGGTTCCTGTCCGAGCGCGCCGACTTCGCCCGCGCCTGCGACGCCGCCGGGCTCGTCTTCATCGGCCCGCCCGCCGAGGCGATCGCCGCGATGGGCGACAAGGCCGGCGCGAAGCGGCGCATGCTCGCCGCCGGCGTGCCTTGCGCGCCGGGCTACCTCGGCGACGACCAGAGCGACGAGCGCCTGCTCGCCGAGGCGCTGCAGCTGGGGTTGCCGCTGCTCGTCAAGGCGACCGCCGGCGGCGGCGGGCGCGGCATGCGCCTGGTGCGCGACCTCGCCGAACTGCCGGCGGCCATCGACGGCGCGCGCCGCGAAGCGGCGAGTGCGTTCGGCGACGGCACGCTGATGCTCGAGCGGCTGATCGACGGCGCGCGCCACGTCGAGGTGCAGGTGTTCGCCGACCGCCACGGCCACACGATCCACCTCGGCGAGCGCGACTGCACCGCACAGCGCCGACGGCAGAAGGTGATCGAGGAGGCGCCGTCGCCGATCGTCGACGCCGCGCAGCGCGCCGCGATGGGCGCAGACGCGGTGGCCGCCGCGCGTGCGGTGGGCTACGTCGGCGCCGGCACCGTCGAGTTCGTCGTCGACGCCGACGGCCGCCACCACTTCCTCGAGATGAACACGCGGCTGCAGGTCGAACACCCGGTGACCGAAGCGGTGACCGGCTTCGACCTCGTCGAGTGGCAGCTGCGCGTGGCCGCCGGCGAGCCGCTGCCGGCCACGCAGGACGAGGTGCGCTTCGCCGGCCATGCGATCGAGGCGCGGCTGTACGCCGAGGACCCCTACGCCGGGTTCGTGCCGCAGGCCGGGCGCGTCCTGCACTGGCGTCCGGAGGACGACGGCGGCGTGCCGGCGTTCGCAGGCGCACGCGGCGGCCTGCGCGTGGACGACGGCATCGCCGAAGGCGGCGAGGTCGCGCCGTACTACGACGCGATGGTCGCCAAGCTGGTCGCGCACGGCCGCGACCGCGACGACGCGATGCGCCGGCTGGCGGCCGCGCTCGAGCGCACGCCGCTGCTGGGCGTCGCGAACAACGGCGCCTTCCTCGCCGACCTGCTGCGCCACCCCGACTTCCGCAGCGCGCGCATGACGACGACGCGGCTGGACGAGTGGCAGGCCGCGGGCGCGCCGATCGTGCAGCGCCCGCGCCCCGACGACGCGACGTGGGCGCTCGCCGCCGCGGCCTTCGCGCTGCGCGCCGGGCGGGGCCACCGCAGCGCCGGCGTGGCCGGGTACGACCTCGCGCTCGTGCACGGCGTCGCTCGCCGCAGCTGGCGGGTTCAGCCGCACGGCGCCGGCATCGACGTCGCCGGGGACACGCAGCACCGCTTCGAAGCCTTCGAACAAGAAGGCCACGCGCTGCGTTACACGCTGCAGGGCGTGCAGCGGCGCGCGGTGGCGGCGTTCGACGGCGCGCGGCTGCACCTGGCCGTCGACGGCCGCGCGTTCGTGTTCGACGAGCCGTCGCCGCTGCCCGCGGCCGACGCCGGCGCCGACCCGCGGCGCGCGCGCGCCCCGGTGGCCGGCGTCGTCGCGCACGTCGCGGTGTCCGCCGGCGAACGTGTCGCCGCCGGCGCGCCGCTGGTGTGCATCGAGGCGATGAAGATGGAGATGTGGCAGCACGCCGGGGCCGACGGCGTCGTCGCCGCGGTGCACGTCGCGCCGCGCGACGCCGTGGCCGCCGGCGCGCTGCTGGTCGAGCTCGACCCCGGGGACTGACGATGGACAAGGCGATCCTCACCTGCGCGCTGACCGGCGTGCTCACCGACCCGCGGCAGCACCCGGTGCCGGTGACCCCCGCGCAGATGGCCGCCGAGGCGCGCGACGCGTTCAATGCCGGCGCGAGCGTCATGCACGTGCACCTGCGCGCGCAGGCGCCGGGCCAGGGCCACCTGCCGAGCTGGGACCCCGACGTCGCGCAGGCGGTGTGCGACGCGATCCGCGCCGCGTGCCCGGGCGTGATCGTCAACCTGACCACCGGCGTGATCGGCAAGGACATCTCCGGCCCGGCGGCGTGCATCCGCCGCGTGCGACCCGAGATCGCCGCGTGCAACGCCGGCACGCTGAACTACCTGAAGCTCAAGGCCGACGGCCGCTGGGCCTGGCCGCCGATGGTGTTCGACAACCCGGTGGCCAAGGTGCAACAGATGCTCGACGTGATGGCCGAGTGCGGCACGCACCCCGAGTTCGAGTGCTTCGACGTGGGCATCGTGCGCAGCGTCGGCATGTACCTGCAGGCCGGGATGTTCACCGGCGTGCCCGAATACAACTTCGTGATGGGCGTGGCCAGCGGCATGCCGGCCGACGCCGACCTGCTCGCGCTGCTGCCGCGCTGGATCGCGCCGGGCGCGGTGTGGCAGGCCACGCTGATCGGCCGCGCCGAGGTCTGGCCGGTGCACCAGAGGACGGCCGAGCTCGGCGGCATGCTGCGCACCGGCCTCGAGGACACGTTCTACCTGCCCGACGGCGCGCGCGCGCCGGGCAATGGCGCGCTGGTCGAGGCGCTGGCGGCCTGCGCGCGCCGCGCCGGGCGCGACGTCGCGAGCCCCGACGAGGCGCGCCGCCGCCTGGGGCTGCACCCGCGCGCGCCCGCCTGACGCGACGACGGCGCCGCGGCGACAATGCGCACATGAGCCACGCCCCCGCGCCGCCGCGCAGCGCCGACGAGCAGACGCGACTCGACGCCACGTTGACCGAGCTGTTCGAGACCAGCATCCGCTTCAACCAGGTGCTCGGCGTGCGCGTGCGCCAGCTGCGCCCGCAGGCGCAGTTCGTCTTCGAGATGCGCGCCGAACTGGTCGGGCACTTCCTGTCGGGGCGGCTGCACGGCGGCGTGATCGCCGCGGTGCTCGACGCGCTGGGGGGCTTCGCGCTGATGGTCGCCGCCGGCGACAAGCACGCGCACGAGACCGCCGACCAGGTGCTGCACCGCTTCGCGCGCCTGGGCACGATCGACCTGCGCGTCGACTACCTGCGCCCCGGCGTCGGGCAGCAGTTCACCGCGTCGGCCGAGGTGACGCGGCTCGGCGGGCGTGTCGGCTCGACGCAGATGCGGCTGGTCAACGAGCAGGGCCGGCTGATCGCCACCGCGGCCGGCGCCTACATGATCTCGTGAGCGACGACGAAGCCGCCACCGGACGGCGCCGAGCCCCCGCACCCGTGCCCATCCCGACCCCACGCCCGGCCGGCGAGCCCGGCACCGAGGCGTCGGTCCAGCACGAGTTGCTGCGGCTGACGCTGCGCCACGCCGGGCGCAGCGTGCCGCTGCAGCTGGCCGCCGTGGCGTGGATCGTCTGGCTCGGCGTCGACGCGCAGCGCACGGCGGCCGCGGTGTCGGTGGCGCTGCTCGGTCTGGCAGTGGGGCTGTGGCGCTGGTCGACGGCGCGCCGCTTCCTGCCGATCGAACGACTCGGCACGGCACAGGTGGCGCAGGCGGTGCTCGAACTCGAGGGCAACGCCGCGCTGGCGGGCGTGATGTGGGCCGTCGCGACGCTGGACATCTACCCGCGCCTGGACGGGCTCGAGGAGTCGGCGTACCTGCTGATCTGCTGCGGCTCGGTGGCCGTCGCCGCGTTGTTCATGTCGCTGGTGCGCCGCTCGTTCCTGCTGCTGTCGGTGCCGCTGGTCGGGTCGCTGTTCGCGGTCACGCTGCTGCGCGGCGGCGAAGGCGCCATTCCGTTGGCGCTGCTGATCCTGATCTTCGGGCTGACGATGCTGCGCGCCGCGCGCGAGTACTCGCGCACCGCGGCGCAGTCGATCCGCACCGGGCTCGAGTCCGACGCCGCGAAGGCGTCGCTGGTGCGCGCCAAGGAGGCCGCCGAGGCGGCGAACGTCGCGAAGTCGCAGTTCGTCGCGACGATGAGCCACGAGATCCGCACGCCGATGAACGGCGTGCTCGGCGCGCTCGACCTGCTGCGCCGCACCCACCTCGACCCCGAGCAGCGCCGGCTGGTGAAGACCGCCGCGTCGTCGGGCGAGACGCTGATGGCGATCCTCAACGACGTGCTCGACCACTCGAAGATCGAGGCCGGCAAGCTCCAGCTCACGCCGGTGCCGGTGTCGCTGCACGCGCTCGCCGGCTCGGTGACGGCGCTGCTGCGCACCAACGCGCAGAGCAAGGGACTGGCGCTGGAGCTCGAGATCGAGCCCGAGGCGCCCGACCGCGTGCTCGTCGACGCGCAGCGGCTCAAGCAGGTGCTGCTCAACCTGGTCGGCAACGCGATCAAGTTCACCGCCAGCGGCACCGTCACGCTGCGCCTGGCGCCCGCGACGGGGCCGGGCGGGGCGACGGGCACGCGCTTCGAGGTGCGCGACACCGGCATCGGCATCGCGCCGGACCGCATCGACAGCCTGTTCGAGCCGTTCTACCAGGTCGACGCGTCGAGCCGGCGCCTGCGCGGCGGCACCGGACTGGGGCTGACGATCAGCCAGCGCATCATCGAGGCGATGGGCGGGCACATCGACGTGCGCAGCCGGCCCGGCAGCGGCTCGACCTTCGGCTTCACGCTGTCGCTGCCGCCGGACCTCGGCCAGCACGCGCCCGAGCCCGCCGACTCGGCGATGGGCAGCCTGCCGGCGGAGCTGGGCCTGTCGGGCACCGTGCTGCTGGCCGAGGACAACGCGACCAACCGCCTGCTCGCGCGCGAGATGCTGCGCTCGCTCGGGCTCGGCGTCGTCGAGGCCGAGGACGGCCGGCAGGCGCTCGAGCTGCTCGAGCGCCACCGCGTGGACCTGGTGCTGATGGACTGCCAGATGCCGGTGCTCGACGGCTACGGCGCCACGCAGGCGCTGCGCGAGCGCGAACGGCGCGAGAACCGCCCGCGCACCCCCGTGCTGGCGCTGACCGCCAACGCCTTCGAGAAGGACGCCGAGCTGGCCTACGCCGCCGGCATGGACGACTACCTGGCCAAGCCGTACACGCGCGACGAACTGCGCCGGCTGCTGGCCCAGTGGCTGTGAGCGCCGGCGTGCGCAGTCCGGCGCGCGCCCGGCCCGACGGTCAACGACGCGACCCGTCGTCTAGAACGGCGTCGACCACTCGCTGAAGCGGCCGCGCTCCTCGCCCCACGCGGTGTCGAGCTCGATGCGCTTGATCTCCTCGACCGCGCCCTCGTCGGCACCGCCGACCTTGCGCACCTGCGCACGCGCCAGCCGCTCCATCAGCCGCAGGTCGCGGTCGGTGAGCTTCATCGCCGCCTCGGCCCACTGGTCGACGATCGTCAGCAGCGACTCGTAGGTGATCGGCGCGGCCAGCCGGCGCGCCTGCAGCGCGGCCAGCGTGCCGCGCAGCCTCGGCTCGACGCCGCGCACGACGTGGTCGATCGCGGCATCGCCGTCGCCGTCGTCGACGACCACGTCGGCGATCTGGCGGCGCACCAGTTCGTCGGCGCTGTACAGGCGACCGCTGAGAATCATCTCGTTGGCCACCGCGAAGCCGGCCTTGCGGATCGTGAAGTTCCACGCCCCCATGCCGGGGAACAGGTTGAACAGCACCTCGGGGAAGCCGGCCTGCGCACTGCGCTCGAAGATCACCTTGTGGAACGGCAGCACCGACTCGAGCCCGCCGCCGAGCGTGTCGCCCTGCACCAGCACCGTGGTGTGCACGCCCAGCTGCGCGGCATTCTCGAGCCACCAGACGAGGTCGATGCAGCGCCGTCCGTACAGCTTCAGCGAGTCGAGGTCGCCGGCGCGCACCAGCAGCACGAACAGCGCCAGGTCACCACCGAAGTTGAACACCCCGTTGACGTCGGAGCTGACCACCAGGTGTCGCACCAGCCCCGAGTTCGCGCCGATGTCGTCGAGCACGCGCTGCATCTCGGCGATGCCGGCCAGGCTGTAACACTGGATCGGCTTGACGCAGGTGCGCACGCGCAGCAGCGCCAGCTCGGAGGTCCACTCCAGGCGCAGGTACTTGTACGGGCGCCCGAGCAGGCCCGGCAGGCCGGTGGCCAGGTCGCGGTTCATAACGTGCCGACCAGGCCCGTGAAGTGGTGGAAGTTGACCAGCGCCGATTCGACCACCGCGTCGCGCGCCGCGTCGTCGTCGACCTGGTTGAGCACCCGGCGCAGCTCGGCCATGTGCTTGGCATCCATCGACGCGTGCGACGCGATGAACGACACGCCGCGTTCGCCGTCGAGCAGCAGCGACTCCTGGATCGCCGACGCGAACGGGCTGCCGTAGACCGAGGCGATGACCTCCAGCGTGTACAGCATGCCCAGCGCCGAGCAGGGGTGGCGACGCTCGGCCGCCCAGTGGTTGTAGCCGACCAGCCCCAGCGTCCACGGCGACGGCGCGTGCGCGCGCACCTGGGCCTCGGGCACGCCGACCGCATCGAGGTCGTTCATCACCCACTGCTCGTGGCCCTGCTCCTCGTGCATGTGGTCGTAGAGGAAGTAACGGATGCCGCGCCAGCGGTCGTCGAGCCGGCTCGCCGCGACCGCGCACACGGGGTTGAAGTGCCACACGACGTGGTACAGCTCGAGCAGCAGGTGGCGATAGCGCTCGACCGTCAGCCCGCGCGCGACCGCGTCGAGCACCACCGGGTGCGTCTCGAACGCACGGCGCGACTCGTCGGTGCGGCCGACGAGGTCGGCGAAGAACGGCAGCATGTGCAGGGCCCCCCCAACGGATGTGCGTGGGGACGGGCCGGCGCCCGCTGCGACGACCCGTCCCGCAGCGGCGATTGTGCGCAACGCAGCGCATCCGGCCACCCTGTCAACCCTGACACTGTCGCGTGGGTGCAGCGCCGCGCGGCGCCCGCGCAGGCGGGACGGCGCGTTCGCGCCGCGCGGCTACACGCGCTCGACGACCAGCGCGATGCCCTGACCGACGCCGATGCACATCGTGCACAGCGCGTAGCGGCCGCCGCCGCGGTGCAGCTGGTTGACCGCGGTGGTCACCAGGCGTGCGCCGCTGGCGCCCAGCGGGTGGCCCAGCGCGATCGCACCGCCGTTGGGGTTGACACGCGGGTCGTCGTCGGGCAGCCCGAGCTGGCGCAGCACCGCCAGCCCCTGCGCGGCGAAGGCCTCGTTGAGCTCGATGACGTCGATCTGCGACAGCGCCAGCCGCGTCAGCTCGAGCACCTTGCGCGTCGCCGGCGCCGGGCCGATGCCCATGATGCGCGGCGGCACACCGGCGGTGGCCATGCCGACCACGCGCGCACGCGGCGTCAGGCCGTGCCGTGCCGCCGCCGGTTCGCTGGCCAGCAGGAGCGCGCACGAACCGTCGTTGACGCCGCTGGCGTTGCCGGCGGTGACGCTGCCGTCGGGCTTCACGACACCCTTGAGCCTGGCCAGCGCCTCGAGGCTGGTGTCGCGCGGGTGCTCGTCCTTGTCGACGCGCACCGGGTCGCCCTTCTTCGCGGGGATCGTCACCGGCGTGATCTCGGCGTCGAAGAAGCCCGACTGCTGCGCCTTCACGGCGTTGAGCTGCGAGCGCAGCGCCATGCGGTCCTGCGCCTCGCGCTCGATGCCGAAGTCGGCGGCGACGTTCTCGGCGGTCTCGGGCATCGAGTCGACGCCGTATCGTTCCTTCATCAGCCGGTTGACGAAGCGCCAGCCGATCGTCGTGTCGTACACCGCGTTGGCGCGGCTGAACGCGGACTCGGCCTTGGGCATCACGAACGGCGCGCGACTCATGCTCTCGACGCCGCCGGCGATCATCAGCTCGGCCTCGCCGCACCGGATCGCTCGCGCCGCGCTGCCCACCGCGTCCATGCCCGAGCCGCACAGCCGGTTGATCGTCGCGCCGGGCACCTCCTGCGGCAGCCCGGCGAGCAGCAGCGCCATGCGCGCGACGTTGCGGTTGTCCTCGCCGGCCTGGTTCGCGCAGCCGTACAGCACGTCCGCGACCGCGCCCCAGTCGACCTTGGGGTTGCGCGCCACCAGCGCGCGGATCGGGATCGCCGCGAGGTCGTCGGTGCGCACCGCGCTGAGCGCACCGCCGTAGCGGCCGATGGGGGTGCGGATCGCGTCGCAGATGAAGGCTTCGGGCATCGTCGGTCTCCGTTCGTTCAGGCGTGCACGCGGCGGCGCAGCCAGGGGCTGACACGATAGCGCTCGCCGCGGTAGGTGGCGTCCAGGGCGTCGATCAGCGTGACGACGCCGCGCACGTCCCAGCGCGCGAGCCACTCGAACGGTCCGGCCGGGTAGTTGACGCCGAGCTTCATCGCGGCGTCGGCGCCTTCGGGCGTGCACACGCCCTGCAGCACCGCGTCGGCGGCCTCGTTGACCAGCATTGCCACCGTGCGCGCGACGATCAGCGCGGGGACGTCGGCCACCGGCAGCGGCGCGAAGCCCAGCGCGGCCAGCCACGACGGCGCCTGCATGCGCCACGCGGCGCCGGCGCGTTCGGCCGGCGCCCAGGCGAGCGCACTGCCCGGTGCCCAGGGCAGCTGCAGCGGGCGGTCGAACACCGCGAGGTCGGCGCAGCCGGTGGCGGCCGCGAGTTCGTTCGCGGTGCGTCCGTCGGTGAGCACGAGCCGCGCACCGTCGACCGCGAGCCCGGTCCAGCCGCTGCCCTTCTCGCGTGCCGGGCCCCAGCCTTGCGCGGTCAGCGCCTGCGCGGCGGACTGTTCGAGCGCGTCGGCGATCGCGCCGTCGCCGTGCACGACCACCTCGCGCGCGGTCGCCGGCGCCGCGTGCACCGCCACCGGCAGCGCCGGCGCGCCGCCGGCGTCGCCGCCGTAGCGGTAAAAGCCGCGGCCGCTCTTGCGCCCGAGCAGCCCGCCGTCGACCATCTCCTTCTGCACCAGCGACGGCGCGTAGCGCTTGTCCTGGAAGTTCGCTTCGTACACCGAGCAGGTCACCGCGAAGTTGGTGTCGTGCCCGATCAGGTCGATCAGCTCGCACGGCCCCATGCGGAAGCCCGCGGCGCGCAGGCAGGCGTCGAGCACCTGCGGCGTGGCCGCCTGCTCGAGCAGCAGCGCCAGCGCCTCGGCGTAGTACGGGCGGGCGATGCGGTTGACGATGAAACCCGGCGTCGACTTCGCGTGCACCGGCACCTTGCCCCAGGCGCGCGCCAGCTCGAACACCGCCTGCGCGACCCCGGCGTCGCTGTGCAGCCCCGAGACGACCTCGACCAGCTTCATCAGCGGCACCGGATTGAAGAAGTGCATGCCGACCAGGCGGCCCGGGTGCGCGAGGCCGTTGGCGATCGCGGTGACCGAGATCGACGAGGTGTTCGTCGCGAGCACCGCGTCGGCGCCGACGATGCCCTCGAGCTGGCGCAGCAGCGCGCGCTTCGCATCGAGGTTCTCGACGATCGCCTCGACCACCAGCCGTGCGTCGGCGGCGGCGTCGAGCGCGGCCACCGGCTGCAGCCGCGCCAGCGCCGCTTCGGCCTGCCCGGCGTCGAGCTTGCCCTTGGCGACCAGGCCGTCGAAGGTCGCCGTCAGCTTCGACCTGGCGTCGGCCGCTGCACCGTCGCGCGCGTCGTACAGCCGCACCGGATGCCCGGCGAGCGCGGCCACCTGCGCGATGCCGGCACCCATGATGCCGGCGCCGACGACCAGCACCGGTTGCCCCCGCAGATCGATCGCCATCGACGTTCCTCCTCGTTCGCCGGTCAGTAGGTTTCCAGGTGCAGCCGTCCCTGCTGCTTCATCGCCGCGCCGACCGCGTCCCAGTCGAGCCCGGCGTCGCGCGCGAGGTCGCGCAGCGCGAGCACCACCCCTTCCTCCATCGCCTTCAGGCCGCACACGTAGAAGTAGGCGTTGGGGTCGGCGAGCAGCGGCGCGAGGTCGGCGGCAGCGGCGCGCATCGCGTCCTGCACGTAGGTCCGGGGCTTGCCGGGCTCGCGCGAAAACGCGAAGTGGATGTCGATGAAGTCCTTCGGCAGGCTTTGCAGCGGGCCGAAGTACGGCAGTTCCTGCCGCGTGCGCGCGCCGAAGAACAGCATCAGCTTGCCGCCCTCGAACTTGCCGCTCCGGCGCAGCCGGCGGCGCCACTCGGTCATCGCGCGCATCGGCGCGCTGCCGGTGCCGGTGCAGATCATCACGATGTGGCTCTTCGGGTGGTTCGGCATCAGGAAGGTGCTGCCGAACGGGCCGATCACCTGCACCTTGTCGCCGACCTGCAGGTCGCACATGTAGTTGCTCGCCACGCCGCGCACCGGGCGGCCTTGATGGTCCTCGAGCACGCGTTTGATCGTCAGCGAGACGTTGTTGTAGCCGGGGCGTTCGCCGTTGCGCGGGCTGGCCACCGAGTACTGGCGCGCGTGGTGCGCCCGCCCGGCGGCGTCGAGTCCCGGCGGCAGGATGCCGATCGACTGGCCCTCGAGCACCGGGAACGGCATCGCGCCGAAGTCGAGCACGACGTGGTGCGTGTCGTACTCTCGGCCGACCTCGGTGACGCGCACGTTGCCGGCCACCGTCGCGGTGACCGTCTTCTGCGCCGCCTTCGGCCCGTACAGGCCGACGTACGCGTGCGCCGCCGACCACGGCGGCACCTGCGCGTTGTACGCCGCGCTGTGGAAGACCTCGTCGCCGCTGGCCGCCGCCGGCAGCGGCGGCGCGACCGGCTCGGCTTCGGCGACCGCGCCGGGCGCGACGCCGGCCTCGGCGAGCTGCTCGGGCGTCAGCTCGGGCGGCAGTTCGTCCCAGCGCAGCTGCTCCTCGACGCTGTAGGCCTTGATGCGCGGCATCGTGCGCCAGTTGTCGATGCTGCCGGTCGGGCACGGAGGGATGCAGTCCATGCACAGGTTGCACTTGGACGCGTCGACCACGTAGTTGCGCGAGTCGTGCGTGATCGCCCCGACCGGGCACGTCACCTCGCAGGTGTTGCAGCGGATGCAGATCTCGGGGTCGATCAGGTGCTGCTTGATGACAGTGACGTCGATCGCGTCCATGGCAAGAGTCTCCGGACAGGCCCGGTGTCGCACCGAGCACGCGCCAGTGGCGCGGCGAGCCTTCAAGCGCACGCCGCGGATCCGGATGCGCCGGTCCGCTGGCGTGGCCCCCTCGAGGGGGAGGCGGCGAAGCCGCTTCGGGGGTGGTTCAGTTGAAGCGCACGTACTCGAAGTTCACCGGCTGCCGATTGATCCCGATCGCCGGCGGCGCGATCCAGTTGGCGAACTTGCCCGGCTCGGCGACGCGGCCCATCAGGCTGGCGACGAAGGCGCGGTCCTCGTCGGTGGGCAGCCACTGCTCGACGCTCTGGTTCCACTCGTGGTCGTGGATGTGGCGTCCGTCGGGGCTCACCTTGACGCCGGCCAGCGCGCCGATGTTGCGGTGGAACGCCTTGTGCGGCACCGTCAGGCGGAACGGGATGCCGGCCTTCTCGATCACCTTGTTCCAGCGCTCGACACCGCCCTTCGAATCGGTGATGTAGTCGTCGCGCAGCACCTCGTTGAGCGCGTTGAGCATCGGCACTTCCTTCTCGACCAGCATGCCGTTCTGCACTTCCAGCACCTTGTAGGTCTGGCCGCGCAGCTGGTGGTCGTCGCTGCGCTTGCCCTCCTCGAAGCGCCCCTTCAGGCCGGTCGAGTAGAAGGTCGCCGCGTTGCTCGACTGGTCGGCGCCGAACAGGTCGATGGTCACCGAGAAGTGGAAGTTCAGGTAGCGCTGGATCGTCGGCAGGTCGATGACGCCGGCGGCGCGCAGCTTGGCCGGGTCGTCGGTCTTCAGCTCGTTCATCACCTGGCAGGTGCGCTGGATCACCCGGCTCACGCCCGACTCGCCGACGAACATGTGGTGCGCTTCCTCGGTGAGCATGAACTTCGTCGTGCGTGCCAGCGGGTCGAAGCTGCTCTCGGCGAGCGCGCACAGCTGGAACTTGCCGTCGCG
>NZ_DAOKZA010000025.1:0-52583 GCF_035325925.1 Azohydromonas sp.
TCGACGAGATCGCCGACTGGTTCGAGACGCTGGCCAAGGCCGAGCGTTCGCACGCCAATCGCTACCAGAAGGCGCTCGACCAGCTGGTCGACTGAGCCGCATCGACGCTCGCGCACACAAGGGGCCTTCGTGCCCCTTGTTCGCTTGCGAACCCGTCATACGCAACCACGACACGGCCCACCATGCGCGAAGGCAACCTCGAGGCGCCGACCCGGCACCCGATCGACTGGAAGAACCCGAGCTTCTACGACGAAGGCGAAACCTTCAAGGAGCTCGAACGCGTATTCGACATCTGCCACGGCTGCCGCCGCTGCGTGAGCCTGTGCCACAGCTTCCCCACGCTGTTCGACCTGGTCGACGCGACCGACGACGGTGAGGTGCACGGCGTCGCCAAGGACGACTACTGGAAAGTCGTCGACCAGTGCTACCTGTGCGACCTGTGCTACATGACCAAGTGCCCCTACGTGCCGCCGCACGAGTGGAACCTGGACTTCCCGCACCTGATGCTGCGCGCCAAGGCGATCAAGTTCCGCAAGGGCCGGGTCGGCGGCGGCGAGAAGTTCCTCGCCAGCACCGACGTGCACGGTCAGTTCGCCGGCATCCCGATCGTCGTGCAGACGGTCAACGCCATCAACAAGACCAAGTTCGCGCGCAAGCAGATGGATGCGATGCTCGGCGTGCATCCCGACGCCTGGATGCCCGGGCTGGCAACGCGCCGCTTCCGCTGGAGCGTGCCGAAGGCGCGGGCCACGGTGGTCACCCACGGCGAGCGCACGCCGGGCAAGGTGGCGATCTTCTCGACCTGCTATGTCAACTACAACGAGCCGGGCATCGGGCACGACCTGCTCAAGGTGCTCGACCACAACGAGATCCCGTACGTGATCGTCGAGAAGGAGAAGTGCTGCGGCATGCCCAAGCTCGAGCTCGGCGACCTCGACAGCGTCGAGCGTCACAAGCAGGCGAACGTGCCGGTGCTCGCGAAGTACGCCGACGACGGCTACGCGATCCTGTCGGCCATCCCCAGCTGCACGCTGATGTTCAAGCAGGAACTGCCGCTGATGTTCCCCGACTGCGCCGACACGCAGCGGGTGAAGGAGGCGATGTGGGACCCGTTCGAGTACCTCGTCGCGCGTCACAAGGACGGGTTGCTGAAGACCGACTTCCAGGCCGCGCTGGGCAAGGTCAGCTACCACGTCCCGTGCCACGGCCGCGTGCAGAACATCGGCCGCAAGACCGAGGAGATGTTCAAGCTGATCGGCTCGAAGGTCGAGGTCAAGCTCAACACCGTCGAGCGCTGCTCGGGGCACGCCGGCACCTACGGCGTGAAGACGCCGTACCACCCGATCGCGATGAAGATCGGCCGCCCGGTGTTCAAGGCGATGGCCAAGGACGAGCCGGACTACATCAGCAGCGACTGCGCGCTGGCCGGCCACCACATCGCGCAAGGCCTGCAGCAGGCCGGCACGCCGGCGAGGGCGCTGCAGCACCCGTTGAGCCTGGTGCGCATCGCGTACGGGCTGTCCTGATCCGCCAACCCCCTACGGAGACCTCACATGACGCTGACCCGTGACAGCCTCCTGACGCTCGAGGCCTACGCCAGGATCCGCAAGTCCAGCCGCGCCGAGGCCATCGCGCACCGCCGGCTGCGCAGCGTCGCGCTCGGCGAGCACGTGACGCTGCAGTTCGAGGACGAGCACACCGTGCGCCGTCAGATCCAGGAGATGCTGCACATCGAGAAGATCTTCGACGAGGAGGGCATCCAGGGCGAGATCGACGCCTACGCGCCGCTGATCCCCGACGGCACGAACTGGAAGGCGACGATGCTCATCGAGTACCCCGACATCAACGAACGCCGGCGCGAGCTGGCGCGGCTGATCGGCATCGAGGACCGCATGTTCGTCGAGGTCGAGGGGCAGCCGCGCATCTACGCGATCGCCGACGAGGATCTCGACCGCGAGACCGACGAGAAGACGTCGTCGGTGCACTTCCTGCGCTTCGAGTTCCCGAAGCCGGCGCGCGACGCGGTGCGCGCAGGTGCTGCGGTCAAGCTCGGCTGCGACCACACCAACTACCCGGCGCACGTCACGATCGCGCCGGAGACGCTGGCCAGCCTCGCGGGCGACCTGCGGTAGGGCGCGTCAACCGCAGGGGGTCGGGTTCGACTCCTGCGACCGGCCGGGCGGTGACGCATCGTTCGCGGCATACTGCATGCACTACGAAGTTGACATAATACACATCGTCGCGCATTCAACGATCCAGACCGGCAGGCCCACCGTGCGCGCTCACTTGACGCGAGACAACCCCGCGACCTGCGTCGGCCGCAGAATCGGCGCTCAGCCGTCATCCGTTGCGCGATGTCCGACTCCACGCTCGACCGGCCACTGGCCCTCGGCGCCGCCGGCTTGCCCGCGGATCTCGCCGTGCCCGCCGGTGCAGGCGCGCTGGTGGCGTTCGTGCACGGCAGCGGCAGCAGCCGGCTCAGCCCGCGCAACCGCCTCGTCGCGCTGGCCCTGCAGCGGCGCGGCTTGGCCACGCTGTTGTTCGACCTGCTGACGCCCGACGAGGCCGACGACCGGCGCAAGGTGTTCGACATCGACCTGCTGGCCCATCGCGTCGCCGACACCATCGACGCGCTCGGCGCCGGCGACCCCGCCATCGCGCGGCTGCCGCTGGGCCTGTTCGGTGCCAGCACCGGCGCCGCGGCGGCGCTGCGCGTGGCGGCCCGCCGGCCGCACGATGTGGCCGCGGTCGTCTCGCGCGGCGGCCGGCCCGACCTCGCGGCCGGCGCGCTGCCGGCGGTGCGCGCGCCGACGCTGCTCATCGTCGGCGGCGAGGACCTGCAGGTGCTCGCACTCAACCGCGAGGCGTTCGCCGCGCTGGGCTGCGCCGACAAGCGGCTCGAGGTCGTGCCCGGCGCGTCGCACCTCTTTGAGGAGCCGGGCACGCTCGACGCCGTCGCGCGGCTGGCCGGCGAGTGGTTCGCCACGCGACTGGCGGGAGCCGCCGCATGAGTCGGCGCTTCGTCGACCGGCACGAAGCCGGCCACCTGCTCGGCCAGCGGCTGGCGGACCTGGCGCTGCCGGCGCCGGTGGTCGTGCTGGCGCTGCCACGCGGCGGCGTGCCGGTGGGCGCCGAAGTCGCACGCGCGCTCGGCGCCCCGCTGGACCTGCTGCTGGTGCGCAAGATCGGCGTGCCGTGGCAGCGCGAGCTGGCGCTGGCCGCGGTGGTCGACGGCGACGAACCACAGGTCGTCGTCGACGACGAGGTGCAGCGCATCAGCGGCGTCGAGCGGGCGTACATCGACGCCGAAGCGGCGCGCGAGCTGCACGAGATCGAGCGCCGCCGCCGCGTGTACCTGCGCGGGGGCGCGCCGCTGTCGGTGGCCGACGCGACCGCGGTGGTCGTCGACGACGGCATCGCCACAGGCACCTCGGTGCGCGCGGCGCTGAAGGCGCTGCGCCGACGCTCGCCGAGGCGACTGGTGCTGGCGGTGCCGGTGGCGCCGGCCGACACGCTGCAGGCACTGCGCGCCGAGGTCGACGACCTCGTGTGCCTGGCGCAGCCCGAGCCCTTCCACGCGATCGGGCTGCACTACGACGACTTCCACCAACTCGACGACGCCGAGGTCCTGGCCGATCTCGACGCCCTTGCCGCCGCGCGCCGCAGCCCGCCGCGCGGCGTGGATGCCCCGCCCCCGCACAACGGAGAAGGCTGATGGACAAACTCTGGATCGTGGTCGCCAACGCGGCGCGCGCACGGGTGTGCGAACGTCGGCCCGACGGCGGCTTGGCCGAGGTGGCCGACCTGGTGCACCCCGAGAGCCGGCAGGCCGGGCGCGACCTGGCTGCCGACCGCCCTGGCCGCGCCGCGATGGACATGGTCGACCGCACGCAGGGGCGCACCGCTTACGAGCCGCCCACCGACGCGCGCAGCAAGGAACACGAACGCTTCGCCCGCGAAATCGCGGCCTTCCTCGAACCAGAGGTCGGTGCCGGACGCTGTCGCACCCTGTGGCTGCTGGCCTCGCCACCGTTTCTCGGCGTGCTTCGTGCCCACCTCGGCGACGAGGCCGCCCGCGTGCTGCACGACAGCCGGGCCGTCGACCTGACGTCGCTGCCGCTGCACGAGCTGCGCGGCCGCGTCGACGAGATGCTGCGGCGCTGAGACGCGCGCACCGATGGACAACCCGCCGCCGGCCGCGCCCGGCGACAACGCGGCGATCGCGCGGATGCTGCGCGAGATGGCCGCCCTGCTCGACGCGCAGGGCGGCAGCCCGTACCGCGCGCGTGCGTACCGCCACGCCGCCGACACGGTGGCCGGGTGGCCGCTGCCGGTGCGCACGGTGTTCGAGCGCGACGGCCTGGCCGGCCTCGACGCCCTGCCCGGCGTCGGTGCCGGCATCGCCGCGGCGGTCGCCGAGATCCTCGCCTGCGGCCGCTGGGGACGGCTCGAGCGGCTGCGCGGCGAGGTCGACGTCGAGGCGCTGTTTCGCACCATCCCCGGCGTGGGCCCCGAACTGGCACGCCGACTCCACGACGCGCTGGGCGTCGACACGCTGGTGGCCCTGGAAGCCGCGGCACACGACGGCCGCCTCGAGCAGCTGCCCCGTATCGGGCCGCGACGCGCCGCGGCCATCCGCGCCGCGCTGACCGCGATGCTCGACCGCCAGCGTCACCTGCGCCGCGCCGCGGCGCCGGCCGCGGCGACGGGCGACGCGCCCCCGGTCGCGCTGCTGCTCGACGTCGACCGCGACTATCGGGACGCCGCGACCGCCGACCGCTTGCCGAAGATCGCGCCGCGGCGGTTCAACCCGCAGGGCGAGGCCTGGCTGCCGGTGCTGCACGCGCAGCGTGGCGACTGGCACTGCACCGCCCTGTTCTCGAACACGGCGCGCGCCCACGAGCTGGGTCGAGTGCACGACTGGGTCGTGCTGTACGTCGAGGACCCGGCACACGTCGAGCGCCAGTACACCGTCGTCACCGCCGGTGCCGGCACGCTGGCCGGCCGGCGCGTCGTGCGCGGACGCGAGGCCGAATGCGCGGCGTGGTATGCGCGTGGCGACGCGGCAGGCGGAGCCGCCGCAGCGTCTCGGTGACAATCCGACGCCTTGACCGACCTCAAGGCACGACCGGCACCGCTGCTTACAGTCGGCAGCCCGACCTGCCGTGACGGGCGGGTACTCCAGGAGCGAGCGATGGACGACAGACTCGATGCAGGCACGCTGTGCACCCGCGTGGTGACGGTCGCCGAGCGCGACATGCCGATCAACGAAGCGGCGCAGCTGATGCGTGGCCACCACGTGGGCTGTCTCGTCGTCGTTGCCGAGACGGCCGCGGGACGTGTGCCGGTGGGCGTGCTCACCGACCGCGACATCGTCACCGCGGTGGTGGCCCGCGACGTCGACGCGCGCACGCTGCGCGTCGAGGACGTGATGAGCGCAGACCCGGTGGTCGTGCGCGAAGACGCGTCGGTGATAGACCTGCTGCGCACGATGCGCGCGAAGGGGCTGCGCCGGCTGCCGGTCGTCGACGCGGCGGGTGCGCTCGCCGGCCTCGTCACGCTCGACGACATGCTCGGCGTGATCGCCGAGGAACTGCGTGCCACGGTCGCGGCGATCGAGGCCGAGCAGGCGCGCGAGGGCCGACAGCGACGCTGACCCGGCGTCCTGCACTGGCGGAGGCCCTCGATTGGGCGATCGACACGACAAGCTCCACGCGTTCGCAGGCCGGCTGGTGATGGTCGGCTTCGGCAGCATCGGCCAGGGCGTACTGCCGTTGCTGCTCAGGCACATCGAGATGTCGCCGCGGCAGTTGCTGATCGTCACCCCCGGTGACGACGGCGGCGCCATCGCGCGGGCCCACGGCGTGGCCATGCTCGACTGCGCGCTCACCCCGGACAACTTCCGTGCGCTGCTCGAGCCCCGGCTGGGGCCGGGCGACTTCCTGCTCAACCTCTCGGTCGACGTCAGCAGCACCGCGCTGATCGCCTTGTGCGACGAACTCGGTGCGTTGTACCTGGACACCGTGATCGAGCCCTGGGCCGGCGTCTACGACGACGGCCGGCGCCCGCCTTCGGCGCGCACCAACTACGCGCTGCGCGAGTCGGCGTTGGCACTGCGCCGCGACGGCACGCGGCCCACGGCGGTGCTCACGCATGGTGCGAATCCGGGGCTGGTGTCGCACTTCGTCAAGCGCGCGCTGCTCGACATCGCGCGCGATACGGCCCACGTGGCGCCACGTCCGGCCACGCGCGAAGACTGGGCACGGCTGTCGCAGGCGCTGGGCGTGCGCGTGATCCACATCGCCGAACGCGACACGCAGTTCAGCGCGCAGCGCAAGGCGGTCGACGAATTCGTCAACACCTGGTCGGTCGACGGCTTCGTCGGCGAGGGCATGCAGCCGGCCGAACTCGGTTGGGGGTCGCACGAGCGCCACTTTCCCGGCGACGGTGCCCGCCACGCCAGCGGCTCGCGTGCCGCGATCTACCTGCAGCGCCCCGGCGCGAGCACCCGCGTGCGCAGCTGGACACCCGCCGCCGGCGCGCAGCACGCGTTCCTGATCACGCACGCCGAGTCGATCTCGATCGCCGACCATCTGACGCTGGGCGACCCCGCCTCGCCCGCGTACCGGCCGACGGTGCACTACGCCTACCACCCCTGCGACGACGCGGTGCTGTCGGTGCACGAGTTGGCGGGTCGCAATTGGCAGGCGCCGACCCGCAAACGCATCGTCAAGGACGACATCGTCGGTGGCGTCGACGCGCTCGGCGTGCTGTTGATGGGTCATGCGCGTGGCGCCTACTGGTACGGATCGACGCTGTCGATCGAACGGGCGCGGCAACTGTGTCCGCACAACAGCGCGACCAGCCTGCAGGTCACCGCGGCGGTGATGGCCGGCGTGGTCTGGGCGATGCGCAACCCGTGGCGCGGCATCGTCGAACCCGACGACCTGCCCTGCGACGAGTTGCTGCCATGGTGCCGCCCGTACCTGGGCGACGTGCGCGGCGTCTACACCGACTGGACGCCGCTGGCCGGCCGCGGCCGGCTGTTCGACGAGGACGTCGACGCCGACGACCCCTGGCAGTTCAAGAACTTCCGCGTGACCTGAACGGCGCCATGCCGCTGCGGCTCACGATCGCAGCACACCGCCGTGCGGGGTGGCGGGCGGCGCGCCGAGGCTCAGCTCGGCTGGTGCATCGGTGACGCGTCGCCGTCGTCGGCCCACACGGGGCCGGCCGGTGCGATCGGCTCGACGCCGGCGACCTTGTCCAGCGGACGGCACACGCGGCGGTGCAGCCGTCGCAGGCGCTCCGAGGCTTCCATCGCCTGCACGACGGACTGCGGGTTGAGCATCAGCGCGAACGGATCGCTCGCCACACTCGGACTGTGCATCACGGCCTCCAGCAAGATCACCGATGGTGAACCCACTCTAGAGCCTGTGCCACGGCCGCGCAGTCGGGCCGCGACCATTCGTCGTGTCGGAAGCCGCCTGACACGCGACGCCACCGTTCGGCGCGCGCGGGCGCGTGCGGGTGGTCAGCGCGCGGCCAGTTCGCGCGCCAGCGCGTCGCGCCCCGCCTCGCGTGCGAAGTCGGCCGCGCCCAGGTCGCGCTGGTTGCGCAGCTTCGCGTCGGCGCCACGCTGCAGCAGCAGCGCGACCGAGCGCTCGCTGCCGTAGCGCGCAGCCATCATCAGCGGGGTCGTGCCGTTGGGGCTGCGCGCGTCGACGGGAACGCCGCGATCGAGCAGCAGCGCGACGGCCTGCGGCTCGGGGCCGGTGGCAGCGTAATGGATCGGCGACCAGCCATCGCGGTGCGCCTTCGCGCCGCGCTCGAGCAGGCGGCGCATCCACGCGACCTGGCCACGCAGCGCCGCCATCATCAGTGGCGTCTCGCCCGCGGCGTTCTCCGCGTCGACCTGCAGTTGCGGATGCGCCAGCAGCGCCTCGGCGACCGCCAGCGACGGCTGCCGCAGTGCCAGGTAAAGCGCCGCCTGGCCCTGCTCGTCGCGGCTGTTGGGGTCGAAGCCGCGCTGCAGCAACGCGGTCACGGCGCGGGTGTCGTCGCGTGCCAAGGCCGCGAAGAAGTCTTCATAGGCACCGGCATGAGCAGAAGAAAAGCACAATGTGACAATGCAAAACAGCAGATATCTGAAGTGATACATGAAGTTTTTCATGCGTCCTCCGGCAATGGCTGCAGGCCGAACAGCCGCTCGAAGTTGGCGCTGGTGACACGCGCGACGTGCTCGACGCCGACGCCGCGCTCGGCCGCCAGGCAGGCGGCGACGTGCGGCACCAGCGACGGGTCGTTGACCTTGCCGCGGTGCGGCACCGGCGCCAGGTACGGGCTGTCGGTCTCGATCAGCAGGCGGTCGTCGGGCACCATCCGGGCCACCGCGCGCAGGTCGGCGGCATTGCGGAACGTGACGATGCCCGAGAACGAGACGCAGAAACCCATCTCGAGCGCGGCGCGCGCCACCGCCTCGGTCTCGGTGAAGCAGTGGAACACGCCACCGGCGGCGTCGCCGCCCTCCTCGCGCAGGATCGCCAGCGTGTCGTCGCTGGCGCTGCGGGTGTGGATCACCAGCGGCTTGCCGCTGGCGCGCGCGGCGCGAATATGCATGCGGAAGCGCTCGCGCTGCCAAGCCATGTCGGCCACGTTGCGGCCGTGCAGGCGGTAGTAGTCGAGCCCGGTCTCGCCGATCGCCACCACCTTCGGCCGCGCCGCCAGCGCCAGCAGGTCGTCGAGCGTGGGCTCGCGCACCCCTTCGTTGTCGGGGTGCACGCCGGCGCTGGCCCAGAAGTTGTCGTAGCGCAGCGCCAGCGCGTGCACGGTGTCGAACTCCTCGAGCGTGGTGCAGATGACCAGCGCACGATCGACCCGCGCCGCGGCCATCGCCGCGCGGATCGCGTCGACGCGCGCGTGCAACTCGGGAAAGCTCAGGTGGCAGTGGGAGTCGACGAACATCGCGCGGTGGCCGCTCCGCCCGGCCGGCGGCGGGTCACAGGGTCTGCGTCGGCTTGCTCGACGAGACCGTGGTGCCGAGGATCTCCTCGATCTTCAGCTTCAGCGCGCGCGTCTTCTCGTCGGCCGGGAAGCGCACGCCGACGCCCTGCGTGCGCCCGCCCGAGGCGTTGGCCGGCGTGATCCAGCCGACCTTGCCAGCCACCGGATAGCGCTGCGGGTCGTCGGGCAGCGTGAGCAGCAGGTAGATGTCGTCGCCGAGCCGGTACTCGCGCGTCGTCGGCACGAACAGCCCGCCTTCGGACATGATCGGGATGTAGGCGGCGTACAGCGCGGTCTTGTCGCGGAACACCAGCTGGATGACGCTCGGCCGCGCCGACGATGCCGGCGCGAGCGCGCCGGGACGGGTGGCTTCGCTCATCGTGCGGCGAGTGTAGCGGCGCCGCCGCGCCGACGGGTCGGCGGCGTGAGGCAGCGTTGCCCCTCGAGCACCAGCGACTCGACCAACAGTGGCGCATTCCACGGATGCTCGTCGTGGCGCGCGGTGCGCACGAGCGTCTTCGACCAGGCCGCGAGCGCCGGCCACGACGCGCCCGGCGGCAGCGCGTCGCGCGGGAAGAAGCGCGGCGCCGCGCCCGCGGCCTGCGCCATCAGGTCGTGGCACAGCTTGTGCAGCACGTCGACCGCGCGCGCGACGCTGCAGCCGGCCAGCACCGAAGCGTCTGCGGCGGCCACCGCCTTCGGCACGCGCGTCCAGCGCGCCGCATCGAAACCCTCGTCGCGCAGCGCCACCGCCTGCTGCGGCCGCCCGCCTGCCGCTTCGAGCAGCACCTCGGCGTCGGCCACGCCCTGCCCCGCGAGCCAGTCCAGCGCCACGTCGCGCGGCGGCAGCGCCAGCGCCAGGCGCTGGCATCGGCTGCGGATCGTCGGCAGCAGCAACTCGGGGTCGCCGCAGGTCAGCAGCAGCCGCACGTCGCCCGGAGGCTCCTCGAGTGTCTTCAGCAGCGCGTTGGCGGCCACCACGTTCATCGCCGAGGCCGGGTGCAGCACCAGCACCTTCGCGCGTCCGCGCGACGCGGTGGTCTGCGTCCAGGCGATCGCCTGACGGATCTCGTCGACGCGGATCTCGCGGCTGGGCCTGGCCTTCGATCGCCCGGCGCCGGTGGGCTCGGCGTCGCCGTCCACCTCGTCGGCATCCGCGCCGACGAGCGACTCGCGCAGCGCGGCCGGCACGACCAGGCGCATGTCGGGGTGCTGGCGCGCCTGCACCTGCCGGCAGCCGGTGCAGCGGCCGCAGGGCCGCACCGGCGCGGCGTCGTCCTCGCACAGCCAGGCCTGGGCCAGCGCCAAGGCCAGCTCGAACTGCCCGACGCCGTCGGGCCCGTGAATCAGCAGCGCGTGCGCGCGCTGTGCGCGCCCGCGCGCCAGCGCGTCGCCGAGCCACGGCAGCGGCAACGCGACGTCGGGGCCGATCACGTCAGCCGCTCCCGCGCGACCGCCTCGACGCGCGCCCACACCGTGTCGAGGCTGCCGGCAGCGTCGACGCGCACGAAGCGCCGCGGCGCCTGGGCGGCCCGTGCGGCGTAGCCGTCGCGCACGCGGGCGAAGAACGCTGCGTCCTGGCGCTCGAAACGGTCGGGCGCACGCGCCGCGGCGCGGCGCTCGGCGGCCAGTGCCGGGTCGAGGTCGAACCACAGCGTCAGATCGGGCTGGCGCGTCGGATGCACCCAGCGCTCGAGGTCGCGCAGCACGCTCAGGTCGAAGCCGCGCCCGCCGCCCTGGTAGGCGAAGGTCGCGTCGGTGAAGCGGTCGCACAGCACGGTGGCGCCGCGCGCCAGCGCCGGCTCGATGACCGTGCGCAGGTGGTCGCACCGCGCCGCGAACACCAGCAGCGCCTCGGTCAGCGCGTCCATCGGCTCGTGCAGGATCAGCTCGCGCAGCCGCTCGGCCAGGGCGCTGCCGCCGGGCTCGCGCGTGAGCACGACGTCGTGGCCGCGTGCGCGCAGCCAGTCGCTCAGCGCGTCGAGGTGCGACGACTTGCCGGCGCCGTCGATGCCTTCGAAGGTGATGAACAGGGCGCGGGGCATCGGCGCAGGCGGCATCAGCGCTGGCCGCGCTGGTAGCGGTTGACGGCACGATTATGGGCGTCGAGCGTCTCGCTGAAGACGCTGCCGCCGTCGCCGCGCGCGACGAAGTACAGCGCCTTCGTCGGCTGCGGGCGCACCGCGGCGCGCAGCGACGCCTGCCCGGGCATCGCGATCGGCGTCGGCGGCAGCCCGGCGCGCGTGTAGGTGTTGTACGGCGTGTCGGTCTCGAGATGGCGGCGTGTCAGGTTGCCGTCGAAGGCCTCGCCCAGCCCGTAGATCACCGTCGGGTCGGTCTGCAGCCGCATGCCCATGCGCAGCCGGTTGACGAACACGCCGGCGACCAGGCCGCGGTCGGCCTCGGCGCCGGTCTCCTTCTCGACGATCGAGGCCAGGATCAGCGCCTCGTCGGGCGTCTTCAGCGGCAGGCCGGCGGCGCGCTCGGCCCAGGCGGCGTCGAGCCGGCGCTGCATCGCCGCGTGCGCGCGCTTGAGCACCGTCAGGTCGCTGACGCCGCGGCTGTAGCGGTAGGTGTCGGGGAAGAACCAGCCCTCGGCGGGTCGCCCGCCCGCCCCGATCGCGGCCATCACCTGCGTGTCGGTCATGCCCGAGACCGTCGCGCGCAGGTGCGGCGCCGCGGCCAGCGCGTCGCGGAACTGGCGGAAGGTCCAGCCCTCGATCAGCCGCACCTCCTCGAGCACCTCGTCGCCGCGCACCATCTTGGCCAGCAGGGCACGCGGGGTCACGCCGGCGTGCGCCTCGTAGCTGCCGGCGCGGATGCGTCGCGCGTCACCGGACCAGCGGAACCACTCGTACAGCAGCCGCGCCGGCACGGCCACGCCGGCGTCGACCCAGGCCTGCGCGATTGCGCGAGGCGGTGTGCCCGGCTCGATCGACACCTCGACCACCGGCTGCGACAGCGGCATCGGCCGATCGAGCCACCACGCCACCGTCGAGGCCGCGGCGACGACGGCGAGCAGCAGCGCGGCCAGCACGGCCCACGGCCATCGCCGGCTCATTGGCTTGTCGACCCGTCGCCTTCACCCCGCATGCGGCTGATGATAATCGCCGCCATGACCCTCACCGACCCGACCACGATCGACGGCGCGGTGCCCCTGACGCCCTGGGGCCTGCTGCGCGCCGAAGGCGCCGAAGCCGCGCAGTTTCTTCATGGCCAGTTGACCCAGGACATCGAGCACCTCGACGCCGGCAGCGCGCGGCTGGCCGGCTACTGCTCGCCGAAGGGCCGGTTGCTGGCCAGCTTCGTCGTCTGGCGCCCGCACCCCGAGACGGTGTTCCTGGCGTGCAGCGCCGACGTGCTGCCCGCCGCGCTCAAGCGGCTGTCGATGTTCGTGCTGCGCGCCAAGTGCAAGCTCACCGACGCCGGTGCCGACTGGCGGCTGATCGGGGTGGCCGGCCGCTCGGCCACCGCCGCGCTCGGCGACGCGCTGCCAAGCGCACCGTGGCAGCGCGTCGCGCACGGCGAGGGCAGCGTGATCCGCCTGCGCGATGCCGCCGGCGTGCCGCGTGCACTGTGGGTGCAGCCCGCCTCGCAGCCGCTGCCGGCGCTGCCCGCGCTGCCGCTGGCACACTGGCAGTGGCTCGACGTGGCCAGCGGCGTCGTGCAGATCGTCGGCGCCACGGTCGAGCAGTTCGTGCCGCAGATGGTCAACCTCGAACTGGTCGGCGGCGTGAACTTCCAGAAGGGCTGCTACCCCGGCCAGGAGGTCGTCGCACGCAGCCAGTACCGCGGCACGCTGAAGCGCCGCGCCTTCCTGTGCCGCAGCGAGCAGCCGGCGCAGGCCGGCCAGGAGGTCTACGCCGCCGACGATGCGTCGCAACCGGCGGGCATGGTGGCCAACGCGGCGTCGGTCGACGGGCTGGGCCACCTGGCGCTGGTCGAGCTGCGGCTGGCCGCGCTCGACCAGCCGCTGACGCTCGGCGCGCCGGGCGGGCCGGCGCTGCGACGCGTCGAGATGCCCTACCCGGTGCTCGAGGCAGCCTGAGCCTCGGCGATGGGCGCTCACGAAGGCGTCGGCGGCGCCCGGCTGTACGTCTACTACCGAGTCGCACCCGACTTGCTGCCTGCCGCCTTTGCCGCGGTGCGGGACCTGCAGTACCGGCTCGCCAGCGCGCATGCGGGGCTGCGCTGCGCGCTGTTTCGACGCCCACAGGTCGCCGGCGAGCCGGTGACGCTGATGGAGACCTACGCGGCCCCGGGCGGCGTCGACGACGCGCTCGTGCGGCGCATCGAAGCGGCGGCGCGGGCACTGCCGCCGGGCCGCCTCGGCGAACGCCACGTCGAGCTGTTCGAGCCCTGCGACTGAAGCCGGCGGCGCGGCTCGCCGCGTCGGGCACACTCGCCGCTTGTCGCGATCGCGTCACCGAGCCGGCCATGCCGCCGACCCCGCCCCTGTCGTCGTCCAGCGCCGCGCGGGCGCTGATCGCCGTCGGCGCGGCCGCGCTCGCCTTCGGCAGCGCCGCGCAGTCTCGCACCGGCGATCAGGTCTACGAGGCGGTGTGCGCCCGTTGCCACGCACAGGGCGTCGAGAAGGCGCCGAAGACCGGCGACCGCAAGGCCTGGGCGCCGCTGATCCGCGAGGGCCTGGCCGCGCTGACCGGCATCGCGTGGGTCGGCATCCGCGGCATGCCCGCCCGCGGCGGCGACCACACGCTGCCGCTCGAGGACTTCGCCCGCCCCACCGCGCACATGGCGCGCGCCGCGGGTGCGACCTGGGCCGATCCCGACGAGGCGCTGCTGCAGCGCATTCGCGTGCTAGAGAAACGCCGCCTCGAGCAGCTCAGGAAGGCGCGTTCAGCGGGGTGATCGCCCGCACCATCGCGACGTGCGCGATGCCGGCCTCGTCGAAGGGCTGGCCGCGCACCGCGAAACCCTGGCGGGCGTAGAACCCCTCGGCGCTGCGCTGCGCGTGCAGCAGCACCTCGCGATCGCCGCGGGTGCGCGCCACGCCGGCAAGCGCCTCGAGCAGCGCCGCGCCGATGCCGGCGCCGCGCAGGTCGTGGCGCACCGCCATGCGGCCGACCTTCGCCACGCCGGGAGCGTGCTCGAGCAGCCGCCCGGTGCCCAGCGCCATGCCGAAGCCGTTGTAGGCCACCGCGTGCACCGCGTTGGCGTCGGCCGCGTCCCATTCGAGCTCGGCGGGGATCTTCTGCTCGTCGACGAAAACCGCGGTGCGCAGCGCCTGCGCCTCGCGCCCGAGTTGGTCCCAGGTGCCGGTGCGCACGTCGACCATCGCCTCGCCGCGCTCGAAGGCGTCGAGCGCGGCACGCAGCTGCGCCGGCACCGGCTGCGAGGTCTGCGTCGACGGGTCGGCGAAGACGTAGACCAGCTCGCCCGAGACCAGCAATTCGTCGCCGCGGAACACGCCGCCTTCGAACACCATCGACGAGTTGCCGATGCGCGCGCAGCGCATGCCGACGTCGATGCGGTCCTCGTAGTGCGCCGACGCGTGGTACTCGAGCGTCGCCTTGCGCACGTACAGGTCGCCCTGCAGCAGCGCCATTGTCTCGTGGTACGGCATCGCCATCGCGCGCCAGTAGCCGGCCACCGCGGTGTCCAGGTACATCAGGTAGTGGCCGTTGAAGACGATCTTCTGCATGTCGACCTCGGCCCAGCGCACGCGCAGGTGGTCGAAGAAGCGGAAGTCGTGGCGTCGGTTCATGCAGCAGTCCTCCAGGCGTGGCGAAGCGCGTCGGCGGCGGCCTGCTGGGCCTGGCCGGCCTCTTTCAGCACCCGCCCCATCTTGATGACGTCGTGCGTCAGCCCGCGGTACAGCTCGAGCGCCACCGGCACGCCGGCGGCGCGCAGCCGGTCGGCGTAGGCCAGCCCCTCGTCGACCAGCGGGTCGCACTCCGCGAGGATCACGCACGCCGGCGCGACGCCGTCCAGGTCGTCGGCCAGCAGCGGCGCGAAGCGCCAGTCGCGGCGCTGGTGCGGCGTCGCGTAGTGGTCGAAGAACCAGGCGACGCTCGCGGCGTCGAGAAGGAAGCCGTTGGCGAACAGCTTGTGCGACGGCGTGTCCTGTGCGGCGCCGGTGCCCGGCGCGATCAGCAGCTGCATCGCCAGCGGCAGCGCGTGGTCGCGCGCCAGGATCGCCGCCACCGCGGCGAGCGTGCCGCCGGCGCTGTCGCCACCGACCGCGATGCGCGCCCCGTCCAGGCCGAGGGCGCCCGCCCGCGCGTGCAGCCACTGCAGCGCGGCCCAGGTGTCGTCGACCGCGGTCGGAAAGCGGTGCTCGGGCGCGAGCCGATAGGCCAGCGACAGCACGGCGCCGCCGCTGCGCGCGGCGAGTTCGCGGCACAGTCCGTCGTGCGTGGCGATGCCGCCGATCACGAACCCCCCGCCGTGCAGGTACAGCAGCACCGGCAGCGCCGCGTCGGCTGCCGGCGCGTACAGGCGCGCATCGAGCTGGCTGCCGTCGTTCGCGGGCAGCCGCAAGTCCTCGACGCGCGGCAGCGCGCGGTGCGGCGGCTCGAGCACCTCGGCGGCGGCCGCGTACAGGCGGCGTGCGTCGGGCACGCTCATGGCGTGCCAGGGCGGACGGCGCGCGCGGTGGATGCGTTCGAGCAGCCCGGCCATCGCGGGGGTCAGCAGGGAGCGCGGCACGGTGTCACGTCGGCGATGGGTGGGCTGGGTGCGCTGAAGCATACTCAGTGCGGCGGCGAACCCCCTTCGAGCAACCCGCAGCGATGGCGACGATCCTCTACATCACCCAGGTCCACCTCGACTTCGGCAGCGTGCAGCTGCTGCCCGAAGAATGCCGGCGCGTGGGCATACGCAAGCCGCTGGTCGTCAGCGACGCCGGCGTGCGCGCCGCCGGTGTGCTCGACCAGGCGCTGCAGCCGCTGGCCGGCGTGGCGCATGCGGTGTTCGACGGCACGCCGTCGAACCCGACCGAGGCCGCGGTGCGCGCCGCCGTGGCAGCGTATCGCGCGAACGGCTGCGACGGCCTGGTGGCCGTCGGCGGCGGCTCGAGCATCGACCTGGCCAAGGGGGTCGCGATCGCCGCCACGCACGACGGCCCGCTGGTGACCTACGCGACCATCGAAGGCGGCAGCCCGCGCATCACCGAGCGCGTCGCGCCGCTGATCGCGGTGCCGACCACCGCCGGCACCGGCAGCGAGGTCGCACGCGGCGCGATCGTCATCGTCGACGACGGGCGCAAGCTCGGCTTCCACAGCTGGCATCTGGTGCCGAAGGCGGCGATCCTCGACCCGGCGCTGACGCTGGGACTGCCTCGGGTGCTGACCGCCGCCACCGGCATGGACGCCATCGCGCACTGCATGGAGACCTTCATGGCGCCGGCCGTGAACCCGCCGGCCGACGGCATCGCCCTCGACGGGCTCGAACGCGGCTGGGCGCACATCGAACGCGCGACGCGCGACGGCGCCGACCGCGACGCGCGCTGGAACATGATGAGCGCGAGCATGCAGGGCGCGATGGCGTTCCAGAAGGGGCTGGGCTGCGTGCACTCGCTGTCGCACAGCCTGGGCGGCGCCGACCCGAGGCTGCACCACGGCACGCTCAACGCGGTGTTCCTGCCCGCGGTGGTGCGCTTCAATGCGCAGGCCGAGTCGATCCGCCGCGAGCACCGCCTGCAGCGCATGGCGCATGCGATGGGGCTGGGCGGCTGCGACGCCGACGGCACCGAGGTCGCGCAGGCGATCCGCGCGATGAACGCCAGGCTGGGGCTGCCGACGGGGCTGGCGGCGATGGGCGTCACGCGCGACCTGTTCGAGCGCGTCATCGACGGCGCGATGGCCGACCACTGCCACAAGACCAACCCGCGGCCGGCGACGCGCGACGACTACCGCGCGATGCTCGAAGCGTCGATGTAACCGCGGCGACGCACGCTCAGAACCGCATCAGCACGTTGAAGCCCAGCGCCCAGGTGCGCTCGCGCGGCGACTGCAGGTTCTCGCGCGGCCAGAAGTGGCCGACGATGAACTCGCCGAGCAGCCAGTCGCTGTGCACCGGCTGCAGCCACTTGGCGCGCACGCCGTAGTCGTCGACGTCGATGTCGTGTCCGGTCTCGCCGTTGACCAGCGTCTCGAGCGACAGCAGGCGGTCGACGCCGAAGCTGCGGTACAGCCCCAGGCTGCTCGACCACGCCAGCCCGTCGGTCTTCTCGGCGAAGGTGCCCGAGGTCAGCCATCGCAGCTCGAGCGCACGCGAGAAGGCGTGCTCGACCGACAGCGTGGTCGTCGACCCGAAGCCGTCGATCAGCGTCCAGTACAGCGTCTCGCGGAACACGACGCGGTCGCGGTGGCTCAGCGCCCAGCCCTTCGAGTAACGCGCCTGCGTGTACAGCCGGTAGCCCCGGCGCACACCGGCGCGCAACTCGACGTCGTCACCCACCGGCAGGCCGACGCCGGCGAAGAACGACTGGTCGCCGTCGCGCACCTCGCGCAGCAGCTGGTCCTGCCCCGACAGCGCGTCGGGCTTGTCGGTGACGACCTCGCGCTCGTTGTCGCGCCCGATGTAGACGTAGGCGCGCTCGCGCAGGTTCGGCAACTCGAAGCGCGCGTTGAATCGCAGCGCGACGTCGAAGCCGTCGTCGCGCCGCCACGAGTTGCGCAGTTCGAGACGCCCGCGCGTGACCTTGCCGCCGTCCTCGAAAGGTTTCTCGCCGAACCAGCTGTCGACGCCGCGGGCCAGCCACTCACTGGCGGCGCGCACCGACTCGCGCGTCGTTTCGAGCACGCCGCGCGACGCCTCCTCGGACTCTGCATCGGCACCGGCGGCCACGGCTTGCGCCGCCAGGCACAGCAGGCCCAGCGCAACCAAGGACGGGAATCGCGGTGGCTTCACGGGTCGGGTCGCTCGCGTCGCGGGCAGGCCGGCCTGCCCTTTCGTGCAGTATGCCGGCAATCGGCGCGGCGTCGCCTTGCGCGCGGCGTGCAACCGGATGCAAGAAGGCCCGATGGCTTGTGACCATCGGGCCCGGGGTGGTGCGCCGGTCGGCGCACGCGAGCGGTCGAAACGCGGCGTCGATCAGCCGTGCTTCTTGTCGAAGAACTGCTCGTCCTCGGTCGAGCCCTTCAGCGCCGCGGTCGACGCCTCGCGCTCGATCGTGGTCGTCACCGCGTCGAAGTAGCCGGTGCCGACCTCGCGCTGGTGCTTGACCGCGGTGAAGCCGCGCTCGGCGGCGGCGAACTCTTTCTCCTGCAGCTCGACGAAGGCGCTCATGTTGTTGCGCGCGTAGCCGTAGGCGAGGTCGAACATCGAGTAGTTCAGGCTGTGGAAGCCGGCCAGCGTGATGAACTGGAACTTGTAGCCCATCGCGCCGAGCTCGCGCTGGAACTTGGCGATCGTCGCGTCGTCGAGGTTCTTCTTCCAGTTGAACGACGGCGAGCAGTTGTAGGCCAGCAGCTTGCCCGGGAACTTGGCGTGGATCGCCTCGGCGAAAGCCTTGGCGAACGACAGGTCGGGCTTGCCGGTCTCGCACCAGATCAGGTCGGCGTAGGGCGCGTAGGCCAGCCCGCGGCTGATCGACTGCTCCAGCCCGTTGCGCGAGCGGAAGAACCCTTCGACGGTGCGCTCACCGGTGAGGAACGGCTTGTCGTTGTCGTCGACGTCGCTGGTCACCAGGTCGGCGGCCTCGGCGTCGGTGCGCGCCAGCAGGATCGTCGGCGTGCCCATCACGTCGGCCGCCAGCCGTGCCGCGACGAGCTTGGCCACGGCCTCGCGCGTGGGCACCAGCACCTTGCCGCCCATGTGGCCGCACTTCTTCACGCTGGCGAGCTGATCCTCGAAGTGCACGCCGGCCGCCCCGGCGTCGATCATGGCCTTCATCAGCTCGAACGCGTTGAGCACGCCGCCGAAGCCGGCTTCGGCGTCGGCGACGATCGGCGCGAAGTAGTCGACGTCGTTCTTGCCCTCGCTCCACTGGATCTGGTCGGCGCGCATGAACGTGTTGTTGATGCGCTTGACGACCTTGGGCACCGAGTCGACCGAGTACAGGCTCTGGTCGGGGTACATCTCGCCACCGTCGTTGGCGTCGGCCGCCACCTGCCAGCCCGACAGGTAGATGGCCTTGAGCCCGGCCTTGACCTGCTGCATGGCCTGGTTGCCGGTGAGCGCGCCGAGCGAGTTGATGAACGGCTCGGTGTGCAGCAGGTTCCACAGCTTGTCGGCACCGCGGCGCGCCAGCGTGTGCTCGATCGGCACCGAACCACGCAGACGCACGACGTCGGCGGCGGTGTAGCCGCGCTTGATGCCCTTCCAGCGCGGGTTCTCGGCCCAGTCCTTCTCGAGGGCGGCGGCTTGTTGTTCACGGGTGAGGCTCATGAAATCGCTCCTGCTTGCAATGTCGCTTCGATGGCGGAACCACCTGATTCCGGACTCCAGCGTAACGACGCGCACGCGGTGCGGGAAGACTTATGTCTTATAGAAGACAAAAAATCTTCGTCAAACAAAACAAAGACTTATTGTCTTGATTCCATGATACGCAACGAGATTCGCATCCGACGAAATTCGATGCTGCAGCGCGGCATCGCTGCTTCCCACATGGTGGGAGGCACTCCCGTGCGTTGACAAATGCCCCGTTCGGTATCGCCGCGGGCGCGACCTCACGGACGCCCGCGCGCGTCGGACGCCGCCGACGCGCCAGCGGCCGACGCCGCGGCGGCAGCGGTGGCCGCACCCGCCTCGTGGCGCGCGACGATCCAGAACCGCCATCCGGTGCCGACGGCCAGCAGCACGGCGGCCGCGACGGCCGCGACGGCCCAGCGCGGCATGCCGGTCGGTGCGCCGGTGCTCCCGGGTGACAGCGACGCCGCGTCGCGTCCCGGCAGCGCGCGGCCACAGCCGGTGCACGACGACACTTCGGGCAGGTTGACGGTCTGGCAGTGGGGGCAGCGGGTCGTCATTCGAGGTTGCGGGGAGCAAAGACGCAGAAACGGCCTCGAGTCGAGACGCGAGACGGGTCGACGGCACCGCCGTCGCAGGCCGACATGCTACAGGCTCGACCGCGACGACCGGCCCGGCTCGCAGCGGCGTGCTTATCATGCGGCGACGATTGTCGACGACCGCTGCGATGACCGGCTTTGCATTCCTCGACGGCCCCGGTTTCCTGAAGGCCGGCCCCGCGCTCGACCAACCCTTTGCCGTCGCCGGCGTCGCGTGGGACGGTGCGACCACCAACCGCCCCGGCGCGCGTTTCGGCCCGCGCGCGATCCGTCTGGCCAGCCACATGCTGTGCGACGCGATCCATCCGCACTTCGACGTCAGCCCGCTCGGTCGGCTCGGCGACGCGGGCGACCTGCCGCTGCCCAACACGTCGCTCGACGCGATGCGCGCTGCGCTGGTGCCGCTGGCCGACGCGTTGATCGGGCGCCACCACGTGGTCTGGCTCGGCGGCGACCACAGCATCACGCTGCCGCTGCTGCGCGCCTACCGCCGGCGGCTGGGGCGCGCGCTGGCCGTGGTGCACGTCGACGCGCACTGCGACACCTGGAAGGACCACTTCGGCGAACCCAGCGGCCACGGCACCTGGGTCCACGAAGCCTTCACCGAAGGCCTCGTCGTGCCCGGGTGCTTCGCGCAGATCGGCATCCGATCGTCGGGACAACGCGCCGCGCGCGAGTACGTGCGCGACCAGGGCGGGTTGATCTTCACGGCCCGCGACCTGCGCGGGCTCGAAAGCCCCGCGCAGCTGGCGCCGGTGCTCGCTGCGATCGGCGCGCGGCTGGCCGCACACGGGCATCCGCCGCTGTACGTCAGCCTCGACATCGACGGGCTCGACCCGGCGTTCGCGCCCGGCACCGGCACGCCCGAGCCGGGCGGGTTGAGCAGCAACCAGCTGCTGTCACTTCTCGAGGGCCTGGCCGCGCACCGCTGCGTCGGCATGGACTGCGTCGAGGTCGCACCGCCGTACGACCACGCCGAGCTGACCGCCCACGCCGCGGCGACTCTCGTCTGGACCTACCTGTGCGGCCAGATCGCGCGCTGAACCCGCCTGTCGCCGGCCGGCGCACCGCGCATGGCGATGCGGTGAGCCTCGCCGCACGGGCGGCCGCCGCGCAGTGGCTTCGCCCGGCAGGTGCCACCGCGGCTCGCGCACGCGGCTCGCGTCACACGGCCAGGGCGGTCGTCTTCTTCACGGTGCGCAACACCAGCATCGAGTTCGATCTCGCGACGCCCGGCAGCCGCATCAGCACCTGGGTGTGGAACCGCTCCAGGTCCTCGGCGTCGCGGTACGCGAAGCGGATCAGGTAGTCGTTCGAGCCGGCGACGTAGTAGCAGTCGAGCACCTGCGGCTCGGCACGCACCGCCTGCTCGAAAGCCTCGAGCAGCGGCGTGTTCATGCTCTCGAGGTTGATGATGGTGAAGCTGGTGCCGTGCTGGCCGACCGCCTTCGGGTTGAGAAGCGCGACGTAGCGCGCGATCACCCCGCTGTCTTCCAGGTGCTTCACGCGCCGCAGGCACGCCGACGGCGACAGGTGCACGCGCTGCGCGAGCTCGACGTTGGTGAGCCGCCCGTCGTCCTGCAGCTCGCGAAGGATCGCGCGGTCGATCGCATCGAGTTGCGCTTGACTGGAGATACTTCGCACGAAGTTCGGCTCTGAACCGCAGGGTTCGCATGATATGCGATCGGGCCGGGTTTGCCCCGTCGGATGACGCACGCACATTGCGCCGCCGCCTGTCTAGACTGCCCGCTGCGCAGGCTCGACACTCGGCGCATCGACCGCCGACGCGCGTCGCGCGAGGAGAACCGCATGTACGACGACATGGACGCCTACTGGATGCCGTTCACGGCGAACCGCCAGTTCAAGAAGGCGCCGCGCCTGCTGGCCCGGGCCGCCGGCATGCACTTCTGGACCCCCGAGGGTCGACAGGTGCTCGACGGCGTGGCCGGGCTGTGGTGCGTCAACGCGGGCCACGCGCGGCCGAAGATCGTCAAGGCGATCGCCGAGCAGGCGGCCGAGATGGACTACGCGCCTCCGTTCCAGATGGGCCACCCGAAGGCCTTCGCGCTGGCCGAGCAGCTGGTCAAGCTGACGCCGCCGGGCGTGAACAAGGTGTTCTTCACCAACTCCGGCTCCGAGGCGGTGGAGACGGCGCTGAAGATGGCCATCGCCTACCACCGCGTGCGCGGCGAAGGACAGCGCACGCGGCTGATCGGGCGCGAGCGCGGCTACCACGGCGTCAACTTCGGCGGCATCTCGGTGGGCGGCATGGTCGCCAACCGCAAGATGTTCGGCACGCTGCTGGCTGGCGTCGACCACATCCGCCACACGCACGACCCGGTGCGCAACGCGTTCACCGTCGGCCAGCCGGCGCACGGCGCCGAGCTCGCCGACGACCTCGAGCGGCTGGTCGCGCTGCACGACGCGAGCACGATCGCCGCGGTGATCGTCGAACCGGTGGCCGGCTCGACCGGGGTGCTGATCCCACCGCAGGGCTACCTGCAGCGGCTGCGCGAGATCTGCGACAGGCACGGCATCCTGCTGATCTTCGACGAGGTCATCACCGGCTTCGGGCGCACCGGCAACCCGTTCGGCGCACAGACCTTCGGCGTCACGCCCGACATCATGACGGTGGCCAAGGGCATCACCAACGGCGCGGTGCCGATGGGAGCGGTGTTCGTCAAGCAGCAGGTGCACGACGCGTTCATGCAGGGCCCCGAGCACCTGATCGAGTTCTTCCACGGCTACACCTACTCGGCGCACCCGCTGGCCTGCGCCGCCGCCCTGGCCACGCTCGAGACCTACGCCGACGAGGGGCTGTTGACGCGCGCGTCGCAGCTGCAGGGCTACTTCGCCGACGCCCTGCACTCGCTCAAGGGCCTGCCCCACGTCATCGACATCCGCAACATCGGGCTGGTCGGTGGCGTGGAGCTCGAGCCGATCGCCGGCGAGCCGACGAAACGCGCGTTCGGCGTGTTCCTCGACTGCTGGGACCGCGGGCTGATGATCCGCACCACCGGCGACATCGTCGCGCTGTCGCCTCCGCTGATCATCGAGAAGAGCCACATCGACCAGATGATCGACACCATCGCCGGCGCGCTCAGGCGCGCCGCCTGAACGCCCCACGCTCCACGCACCGAGTCGACCGACCGAGGGCCTGCCTAGCGCATAACGTATGCCGCTGCTCGACGCCGACCGCGAACTGACCCGCCACTCGTACTACGCCGCCACGACACAGCGCGAGGCGCCGTTTCCCCGCCTCGATGGCGCGGTCGCCGCCGACGTCGCGGTGGTCGGTGGCGGGCTCGCCGGGCTCAGCGCGGCCATCGAACTGCACGACCGCGGCTTCGACGCGGTACTGCTCGAGGCGCACGAGGTCGGCTGGGGTGCCAGCGGACGCAACGGCGGGCAGGCGATCCACGGGCTGGCCTGCGGCGAGGAGGAGATCGAACGCCAACTCGGCCTCGACGAAGCGCGGCGCGTGTGGGCGATGTCGATCGAGGCGCTGGACCTGATCCGCCAGCGCATCGAACGCTTCGCGATCGACTGCGAGTGGCGCGACGGCTACCTCGCGGTGGCCACGAACGCGCGCAAGGCCAGCGCGCTGCGCGAATGGACCGCTCGCCTGGAGCGCGTCTACGGCTATCGGCAGACCTGGGTCGACGGCGGCGAGCTGCCGCGCTGGCTAGCCAGCCCGCGCTACGCCGCCGGCGTGCACGACCCGCGATCGGGGCATCTACACCCCCTGAAGTACAGCCTGGGGCTGGCCCGAGCGGCGGCGCGGCTGGGCGTGCGCATCTACGAGCACAGCGCAGTGACCGCCGTCGACGACGGCGCCGGCGCGGCGCGCGTGCGCACCGCTTCAGGCAGCGTCGAGGCGCGCCACGTGCTGCTGGCCGGCAACGTCTACCTGCAGCAGTTCGCGCCGCGGCTGGCGCCGCAGCTGGCGCCGCGCATCATGCCGGTCGGCACCTACATCGTTGCGACGCCACCGCTGGGCCCCGAACGCGCGCGTGCGCTGATCCCGTGCGGCGCCGCGGTGTGCGACACCAACTTCGTGCTCGACTACTTCCGCACCAGCGCCGACCACCGGCTGCTGTACGGCGGGCGCGTCAGCTACAGCACCGCGACGCCGATGCGGCTGGCGGCGAGCATGTGCCGGCGCATGCAGCAGACTTTCCCGCAACTCGCAGACGTCGAGGTCGAACACGCCTGGGGCGGCTTCGTCGACATCTCGATGAACCGCGCACCCGACTTCGGCCGCATCGGGCGCCACCTGTACTACCTGCAGGGCTTCTCCGGCCACGGCCTCGCGCTGACCGGGCTGGCCGGCAAGCTGGTCGCCGAGGCGATGGCCGGCGACGCCGGCCGGTTCGACACCTTCGCGCGGCTGAGGCATCGCAACTTCCCCGGCGGGCGGCTGCTGCGCATGCCGGCGCTGGTGGCCGGCATGGCCTGGTACCGCCTGCGCGACCTGCTCTGACCCGCTGGCACGCCTGCACGCCCCCGTGAACCCGATGCCGCCCCTCGCCCGCCTGCCCGTCGTGCTCGTGCCGGCGTGCAACCGCACGCTGGGCCACCACCCGTTCCACATTGTCGGGGGAAAGTACGTCGACGCGGTGCGGCTCGCCGGCGCCGTGCCGCTGGTGGTGGCCAACCCGACCCGGTCCGAACTCGGCGTGCTGCTCGACCTGGCCGACGGCGTGCTGCTCACCGGATCGCCGTCGAACGTGCACCCGCAGCACTTCGACGAGGGCGTGCACGACCCGGCGCTGCCGCTGGACACCGCGCGCGACGTCGCGACACTGGCGCTGATCCCGCAGGTGCTGGCTCGCGGTCTGCCGCTGCTGGCGATCTGCCGCGGGCTGCAGGAGCTCAACGTCGCGCTCGGCGGCAGCCTGCACCAGGCGATCCATGACGTGCCCGGCCACGCCGACCACCGCGCCGACGACGACGCGGCCGTCGACGTGCAGTACGGTCCGGCGCACGAGGTCGTCGTCGAGTCCGGCGGCCTGCTGGCCGGCCTCGTCGACGCGCCGCGTTTCGCCGTCAACTCGCTGCACGGCCAGGGCGTGAACCGCCTCGCCCCCGGCCTGCGCGTCGAGGCCCGCTCCCCCGACGGCGTCGTCGAGGCGGTGTCCGCGCCCGCGCGGCCGGGCTTCGTGCTCGGGGTGCAGTGGCACCCCGAGTGGCGCGCGGCCGACAACCCGGTGTCGATGGCGCTGCTGCGCGCGTTCGGCGACGCCTGCCGGGAGTTCGCGCGCCGGCGCACCGCCGGCACGGCGGCCAGCGGGCCGGGGTCGTAGCGGCGCCGCCGTCGCCGACCCGGGCGCCCCGCCCCGACCCGCCACACAGGTGCAACCCCATGGCCAACCGCAAAGACTTCACCTTCGCCGACCTCGAGCACTGGCTCAACCAGAACCGCGTCACCGAGATCGAGTGCCTCGTGCCCGACCTCACCGGCGTCGCGCGCGGCAAGATCCTGCCGCGCGAGAAGTTCACCGAGGACCGCGGCATGCGCCTGCCCGAGGTCGTCGTCGCGACCACCGTCACCGGTGTCGCGCCCGCCGAAGGCCCGTTCTTCGACGTCATCAGCCCGACCGACCACGACATGCACCTGCGCCCCGACCCGGGCACGGTGCGCATCGTGCCCTGGGCGACCGACCCGACCGCGCAGGTCATCCACGACTGCTACGACCGCGCCGGGCGGCTGATCCCGTTCGCGCCGCGCTCGGTGCTCAAGCGCGTGTGCGACCTGTACGCCGACAAGGGCTGGCAGCCGGTGGTCGCCCCCGAGCTCGAGTTCTACCTGGTCGCGCGCAACACCGACCCCGATGTGCCGCTGAAGCCGCCGATCGGGCGCAGCGGGCGCAGCGAGACCTCGCGCCAGATGTACTCGATCGACGCGGTCAACGAGTTCGACCCGCTGTTCGAGGACGTCTACGACTACTGCAACAAGATGGACCTCGGCGTCGACACGTTGATCCACGAGATCGGCGCGGGGCAGATGGAGATCAACTTCTTCCACGACCACCCGCTGCAGCTCGCCGACGAGGTGTTCTTCTTCAAGCGGCTGCTGCGCGAGTCCGCGCTGCGCCACGACATGTACGCGACCTTCATGGCCAAGCCGATCGCCGGCGAGCCGGGCAGCGCGATGCACATTCACCAGAGCCTGACCGACCTGGACAGCGGGCGCAACCTGTTCAGCCACCCCGACGGCAGCGCCAGCGACCTGTTCCGCTGGTACATCGGCGGGCTGCAGCGCTACATCCCCTCGTGCATGGCGCTGTTCGCGCCCTACGTCAACAGCTACCGGCGGCTGACGCGCTACACCGCGGCGCCGATCAACATCCAGTGGGGCACCGACAACCGCACGGTGGGCATCCGCAGCCCGGTCGCGCCGCCGCAGGCGCGGCGCGTCGAGAACCGCGTGATCGGTGCCGACGCCAACCCCTACGTGGCGCTGGCCGCGACGCTGGCCTGCGGCTGGCTGGGCATCGCGCAGCGCCTCGAGCCGACCCCCGAGTGCAAGGGCGACGCCTACCTCGGCGACTACCAGCTGCCGCGCAGCCTCGGCGAGGCGCTCGAGACGCTGCGCCACGACAAGGACCTCGCCGAGGTGCTCGGCGAAGCCTTCGTCACCGTCTACACCGAGGTGAAGGAGGTCGAGCACGCGGAGTTCATGAAGGTGATCTCGCCGTGGGAGCGCGAGCACCTGCTGCTGCACGTTTGAGAACCCCCGAAGCGGCCTGCGGCCGCCTCCCCCCAGGGTCGCGGAGGAGCCCTTTCGAGGCCCGGGGGGCGCCGCCATCGGACCGGCGAAGCCGGATCCGCGGCGGCAGCTTGAAGGAGCATCCACCATGGCACCCACCCTCGCCCACCACGCCGCCCTGACCACGCGCACCACCGCCGAATGGCAGGCCGCCGACGCGGCGCACTTCCTGCACCCGTTCACCGACTTCCAGTCGCTGGCGAAGAAGGGCGCGCGCATCATCACGCGCGCCGACAACATCTACCTGTGGGACAGCGAGGGCCACAAGATCCTCGACGCGATGTCGGGGCTGTGGTGCGTCAACGTCGGCTACGGCCAGCAGGCGCTGATCGACGCGGCGACGCGCCAGCTCAAGGAGCTGCCGTTCTACAACGCCTTCTTCCAGACCGCCACGCCGCCGGCGATCGAGCTGGCCGAGTTGCTGTCGGAGGTGACGCCGCCGCAGTTCGAGCACGTGTTCTTCAGCGGCTCGGGCTCGGAGGGCAACGACACCGTGGTGCGCATGGTGCGCCGCTACTGGGACCTGCTCGGCCAGCCGCAGCGCCAGGTGATCATCAGCCGCAGGAACGCCTACCACGGCTCGACGATGGCCGGGGCGTCGCTCGGCGGCATGAGCGGGATGCACGCGCAGGGCGGGCTGCCGATTCCCGGCATCGTGCACATCGAGCAGCCGCACTGGTTCGAGCTCGGCCGCCCGCAGGGGCTATCGCGCGACGAGTTCGGCCGGCGCGCCGCCGGCTGGCTCGAGCAGAAGATCCTCGAGGTGGGCGCCGAGCGGGTGGCGGCCTTCATCGCCGAGCCGGTGCAGGGCGCCGGCGGCGTCATCGTGCCGCCCGAGACCTACTGGCCCGAGGCCCAGCGCATCTGCGACCGGTACGGCATCCTGCTCGTCTCCGACGAGGTGATCTGCGGCTTCGGGCGCACCGGCCACTGGTTCGGCTGCGAGCGCTTCGGCACCCGCCCCGACCTGATGACCTTCGCCAAGGGCGTGACCAGCGGCTACGTGCCGCTGGGCGGCGTGATGGTCGGCGACCGCATCGCCGACGTGCTGATCGGCCGCGGCGGCGAGTTCACGCACGGCTACACCTACTCGGGCCACCCGGTGGCGTGCGCGGTGGCGGTGGCCAACATCCGGCTGATGCGCGAACTCGGGCTGGTCCAGCATGTGCACGACGACGTCGGGCCGTACCTGGCACAGGTGTTCGCGACGCTCGCCGAGCACCCGCTGGTCGGCGAGGCGCAGACCTGCGGCCTGATGGGCGCGCTGCAGCTGGTCAAGGACAAGGCCAGCGGCACGCCCTTTGCGGACGAGCTCGAGGTCGGCATGGTCTGCCGCGGCCACTGCTTCGGCAACGGGCTGATCATGCGCGCCGTCGGCGACCGCATGATCATCGCGCCGCCGCTGGTGATCACGCGCGCACAGATCGACGAGCTGGCGGCGCTGGTGCGGCGTTGCCTCGATCTGACGCTGGCCGACGTCGAACGCCGGGGCTGGCGATGAGCGGCGGGCGTTGCCGTGCCGCGAGCCCGTAGACTTGCGCCTCGTCGACCGCCGTCGCCCGTCCCGGCCCCCTTCCCCCTACCCTGTCCACCGCTGGAGGTCCTCCCATGAAGCTGTCGTCTGTCCGGTCCTGGAGCGTGCACGCGCGCGGCGCGCTGGCCCTGGCCGCCGTTGCGCTCGCCTGCACCACCGCGTGGGCGCAGGAGGAGGAGAAAGTCCTCAACGTCTACAACTGGTCGGACTACATCGGGCCGGACACGATCGCCAACTTCGAGAAGGAGACCGGCATCAAGGTCCGCTACGACAACTTCGACAACAACGAGATCGTCCACGCCAAGCTGGTGGCCGGCAAGACCGGCTACGACATCGTCGTGCCGTCGTCGAACTGGGCCAAGCTGCAGATCGACGGCGGACTGCTGCAGAAGCTCGACAAGGCGAAGATCGCGAACCTGAAGAACCTCGACCCCGCGGTGCAGGCGCAGCTGGCGAGCATGGACCCCGGCAACCAGTACATGGTCAACTGGATGTGGGGCTTCACGACGGTGGGCATCAACGTCGAGCGCGTGAAGGCCGCGCTGGGCAGCACGCCGATGCCCGACAATGCCTGGGACTTGATCTTCAAGCCCGAGTACGTCAGCAAGCTGCGCAGCTGCGGGGTGTCGTTCCTCGACTCGGCCACCGAGGTGATCCCGGCGGCGCTGCACTACCTGGGCAAGTCGCCGTACAGCAAGAACCCGTCGGACTACGCCGCCGCGGGGCAGTTGCTGAAGACGGTGCGTCCGCACATCACGCTGTTCAGCTCGTCGGGCTACATCAACGACATGGCCAACGGCTCGGTGTGCGCGGCGATGGGCTGGTCGGGCGACATCAACATCGCGCGCCAGCGCGCCATCGACGGCAAGACCGGGCACAACATCCAGGCGTTGCTGCCCAGGACCGGCGGGCTGCTGTTCTTCGACGTGATGGTCATCCCCGCCGACGCGCCGCGCCCGGGCAACGCGCACAAGTTCATCGACTACATGCTGCGCCCCGAGGTGCAGGCCAGCTTGGTCAACAAGGTCTTCTACGCCAACCCGGTGCCCGCGGCCAAGCCTCTCGTGCGCAAGGACGTCGCCGAGAACCCGACGGTGTTCCTGTCGGCCGCCGAGATGGCCAAGATGATCCCGCCCGAGCCGCTGAACAACGACCTGCGCCGGTTGATGACGCGCACGTTCACGTCGTTCAAGACCGGCCTCTGAGCCGATCGTGCCGCCGAGCCCCGAGGAGGACACCGCGTCCATGACGCCGCCCGCGAAGTCCAGCGCGTTCCTGCAGATCCAGGACGTGGTCAAGGAGTTCGACGGCTTCAAGGCCGTCAACCACGTCAGCCTCGACGTCGCCAAGGGCGAGATCTTCGCGCTGCTGGGGTCGTCGGGCTGCGGCAAGAGCACGCTGCTGCGCATGCTCGCCGGCTTCGAGGTGCCGACCTCGGGGCGCATCGTGCTCGACGGCCGCGACCTCGCCGACCTGCCGCCGTACGATCGCCCGATCAACATGATGTTCCAGAGCTACGCGCTGTTCCCGCACCTGAGCGTGTGGGACAACATCGCGTTCGGCCTGAGGCGCGAGGGCATGTCCAAGCAGCGCGCGGCCGAGCGCGTGGACGCGATGCTCAAGCTGGTGCAGCTCGAGCGCTTCGCGCAGCGCAAGCCGCATCAGCTCTCGGGCGGTCAGCAGCAGCGCGTCGCGCTGGCGCGCTCGCTGGCCAAGCAGCCGCAGCTGCTGCTGCTCGACGAACCGCTCGGCGCGCTGGACAAGAAGCTGCGCGAGCAGACGCAGATCGAGCTGGTCAACATCATCGAGTCGGTCGGCGTGACCTGCGTGATGGTCACCCACGACCAGGAGGAGGCGATGACGATGGCCTCGCGCATCGCGGTGATGAGCGAGGGCCGCTTCCTGCAGGTCGGTGCGCCGGGCGAGATCTACGAGACGCCCGCCACCCGCTTCGTCGCCGACTTCATCGGCAACGTCAACCTGATGGACGGCAGCGTGACCACCGACGAGCCCGATCACGTCGTCGTCGACTGCGCCGACTGCCGGCACTACGTCGGCCACGGCATCACCGGCAACCTCGGCATGCCGGTCACGGTCGCGCTGCGGCCCGAGAAGATCCACCTGTCGCGGCGCCAGCCGGCCGAGGCGTTCAACACCGTCAGCGGCACGATCAAGGAGATGGCCTACTTCGGCAGCTTCACGGTCTATCACCTGGTACTGGCCAGCGGCGCGATGCTCAAGGTGAGCCAGGCCAACGTGCAGCGCCACCGCGACGACCAGTTCACCTGGGGCGACGAGGTGTGGGCGCACTGGTCGCGCTCGGCGCCGGTGGTGCTGACGCAATGAGGCCGACCGCCGCGCGCGACACGGCGCCGCCGCGCGCGGCGGCGCTCGGCCGGCAGCGCCTGCGCGGGCGCCAGCTGGTCATCGGCGTGCCGTACCTGTGGCTGCTGGTGTTCTTCCTGCTGCCGTTCGTCATCGTCGCGCGCATCAGCGTGTCCGAGATGGACGGTGTGGCGTTCAGCGACCTCGTCACCTTCCAGGACGGCGTGCTGCAGTTCGCGCTGCGCCTGTCGAACTACGCGTTCATCGCCGAGGACACGCTGTACCTGCGCACCTACGTCGCCAGCCTGCAGTACGCGGCGGCGACCACCGTGCTGTGCCTGGCCATCGGTTACCCGTTCGCCTACTTCATGGCGCGCGCCAAGCCCACGGTGCAGCCGGCGCTGCTGATGCTGGTGATGCTGCCGTTCTGGACCTCGTTCCTGCTGCGCGTCTACGCCTGGAAGGCGCTGCTCAGCGAAGGCGGGCTGATCGCCGACGCGCTGATCGCGCTGGGCATCGACCAGCTGCTGGTGCAGCTCGGGCTGATCACCGCGCCGGGGCGGCTGATGCACACCCCGTTCTCGCTGGTGCTGGGCATGACCTACACCTACCTGCCGTTCATGATCCTGCCGCTGTACGGCACGCTGGCGAAGATGGACCTGCGCCTGCTCGAGGCCGCGGCGGACCTCGGCGCCACGCCGTGGACCGCGTTCTGGCGGGTCACGGTGCCGCTGTCCAAGGCCGGCATCATCGCCGGCTCGATGCTGGTGTTCATTCCCTGCGTCGGCGAGTTCGTGATCCCCGAGCTGCTCGGCGGGCCGGAGACGCTGATGATCGGCCGCGTGCTGTGGGACGAGTTCTTCAGCAACAACGACTGGCCGATGGCCTCGAGCGTCGCGGTGGTGATCATCCTGCTGGTCATCGTGCCGCTGGCGCTGTTCAACAAGTACCAGGCCGAGGCCACGGAGCGGCGCCCGTGAGGCTGGCCACGTCGGACCCCTTCAACCGCTGGTTCGGCCGCGGCTGGCTGTCGCTGGGCTACCTGTTCCTGTACCTGCCGATCGTCGCGCTGGTCGTCTACTCGTTCAACGACTCGCCGGTGCCCAACGTCTGGCGCGGCTTCACGCTGAAGTGGTACGCGGCGTTGCTGGCAGACGACGAGATGCTCACCGGCCTGCGCCTGAGTCTGCAGATCGCCTTCCTCACGGCCTGCGGGTCGGTCGTGCTCGGCACGCTCGCGGCGTTCGCGCTGGTCAAGTACAAGCGCTTCACGGGGCGCACCGCGTTCTCCGGCATGGTCAGCGCGCCGCTGGTGATGCCCGAGGTCGTGCTCGGGCTGTCGCTGCTGCTGATGCTGGTGTCGGTGCAGCGTGCGCTGGGCTTCCCCGAGCGCGGCATGACCACCATCTGGATGGGCCACCTGCTGCTGGGCATGGCCTACGCGGCGGTGGTCGTGCAGTCGCGCCTGCAGGACCTGAACCCCCAGCTCGAGGAGGCCGCGATGGACCTCGGCGCGCGCCCGGCGCAGGTGTTCTGGTTGGTCACGCTGCCGATGATCTCGCAGTCGCTGCTGTCGGCCTGGCTGCTGACCTTCACGATCTCGCTCGACGACGTCGTGATCTCGGCGTTCCTGTCGGGCCCCGGGTCGACGACGATGCCGCTGGTGATCTTCTCGCGCGCCCGGCTGGGACTCAACCCCAGCGTGAACGCGATGGCCACGGTGATCGTCGTCGTCGTGGCGATCGGCGTGATCGTCGCCAGTTACCTGATCGCGCGCGCCGAGCGGCGGCGCGCCCTCGAGATCTCGGCCGCCCACCGCGCCTGATGCCGCCCACCGGACAGAAATCGTTTGTTTGCACGAGGAGAGAGTCGATGATGCACGTGACCCGCCCCACCCTGCTCGCGCTGGCGCTGATGGCCGCCTACCCGGCCTTGGCGCAGAGCAATGCCGAACTGATGCGCGAGCTGCAGGCGCTGCGCGAGCGCGTCGGCGAGCTCGAGAAGAAGCTGCAGCAGGCGACGCCACCCGCCGGCCAGTGGGGCATGACGCCCGAGCAGGCGGCCGAGTTCAACCGCATCGCGATCAAGACCGAGTCGATGCAGGACAACTTCGAGGACCAGGGCTACAAGGGCCTGACGGTCAGCGGCTACGCCGACGTCGCCTGGATCTGGAACCGCAACCAGAAACGCGCCGGCTTCCAGTTCCTCAACCAGCAGGAGGACGGCTACTACTACGACACCTCGTACATCGGCAGCGCGTCGCTGACGCTGAACAAGGAGATGGAGGGCGGCACGATCTGGAAGCTCACGCTGACGCCCAACCGCGGCGTCGGCGCGGTGCTCGACTACAAGAGCATCGTCGAGGAGGCCAGCGTGTCGGTGCCCCTGACCGACCTGCAGACGCGCCTCGTTGCCGGTCAGGTGCCCGACTGGTCGGGCTACGAGTACATGCAGCCGACGCTGAACCCGTTCATCACGCACAACCTGCTGTTCGATTTCACGCTGCCGACCGCCTACACCGGCGTCGGGCTGGACCTGACCCGCGGCAAGTGGTGGCTGCGTGCGATGCTGGCCAACGTCAACGAGACCATCGTGCAGGCCAACTCGCGCGCCCCGGCGCTGGTCTACCGCGTCGACTACGAACGCGGGGAGTTCTCCGGCTGGGGCTTCGCCGGACTGCACGGCAAGACCGCGAACTACAACTGCGTCGACGACGACTGCGGCAAGACGATGACGCACCTGTTCGAGGTCGACGGCTGGTACACGCGAGGCGACCTGACGCTGGGCGGCCAGGTCGGCGCGGGCATGCAGAAGCGCGGCGCGATCACCCCGGCGTTCGACGACGAGGGCAACGCGGTGTGGCGCGACGCGCGGTGGTGGGGCGTGTCGGGTCTGGCGGGCTGGAACTTCACGCCGCGGCTGCAGGGCCTGGTGCGCGCCGACTACATCCGCAACGCGAAGAACGGCGGCGGGCTGCTCGCCTACAACGGTTACTCATACTTCGACGACGAGGCCGGCGAGTTCGTGTTCGGCAACGACGATCGCAACGGCATCGGCCCCGACCTGGACGGCGACCTCGACCGCGGCGCCAACCGCTACGCGCTGACCGTGGGGCTGAAGTACATCGTCAACCTGAACACCACGTTCAAGGCCGAGTACCGCTTCGACGGCGCCGACCGCGCGGTGTTCTACGACGTCGGCAGCGACAGCTTCAAGAAGAACAACCACCTGCTCGGCGCGTCGGTGGTCGTGGCGTTCTGACCCTGGCGGCGCGCGGCGGGCCGCCGCGCGCCGCCTCGACACCCGTCAGGCAGGAGCAACCGATGAGCACCGCAGCGACCGACTGGCACGCCCGCGCCGCCGGGCTTCGCCCCGACGGGCGCGCCTTCGTCGATGGGCGTCGCCGCGACGCCGCGGACGCGCGCACCTTCGACAAGCACTCCCCGATCGACGGCCGGCGGTTGGGGCCGGTGGCCCGCGGGGACTCCACCGACGTGGACACCGCGGTGCGCGCCGCGCGCGCCGCGTTCGACGACGCGCGCTGGTGCGGTCGCCCGCCGGCGGCGCGCAAGAAGGTGCTGCAGCGCTTCGCCGACCTGATCCTGGCCGCGAAGGACGAGCTCGCGCTGCTCGAGACGCTGGACATGGGCAAGCCGATCCAGTACGCGCTCGCGGTCGACGTGCCGGCCACCGCGCGCTGCATCACCTGGTACGCCGAGGCGGTCGACAAGGTCTACGACGAGGTCGCGCCGACCGGGCGCCAGGCGCTGGCGCTGATCACGCGCGAGCCGATGGGGGTGATCGGCGCGATCGTGCCGTGGAACTACCCGATGATCATGGCCGCGTGGAAGCTCGGCCCCGCGCTGGCCGCCGGTAACTCGGTGGTGCTCAAGCCCAGCGAGAAGAGCCCGTTCACCGCGCTGCGCCTGGCCGAGCTCGCGCTCGAGGCCGGGCTGCCGCCGGGGGTCTTCAACGTCGTGCCCGGCTTCGGCCACGAGGCCGGTGAGGCGCTGGCGCTGCACATGGACGTCGACGCGATCGGTTTCACCGGCAGCACGCGCACCGGCCGGCGCATGCTCGAGTACGCGAGCCGCAGCAACCTCAAGCGCGTGTACAACGAGCTCGGCGGCAAGAGCGCCTTTGTCGTGTTCGACGACTTCGCCGACCTCGAGCGCGCCGCGAAGACGGTCGCCGGCAGCATGTTCTTCAATCAGGGCGAGAGCTGCAATGCGCCGTCGCGCGTGCTGGTGCACGAGGCCGTCGCCGACCGCTTCGTCGAGATCGTCGCCGCGCAGGCACCGCGCCACCGCCCGGCCGACCCGCTCGACCCCGCCACCGTGATGGGCGCGCTCGTCGACGCGGCGCAGCTGGCCACCGTGATGGGCTACATCGACGCCGGCGTCGGCGAAGGCGCGCGCTGCGTTGTCGGTGGCCGCCGGGTGCGCGCCGAGACCGGCGGCTTCTACGTCGAGCCGACCGTCTTCGACGGTGTGGCCAACACGATGAAGATCGCGCGCGAGGAGATCTTCGGCCCGGTGATGAGCGTGCTGCGTTTCTCGACCGAGGCCGAGGCGGTGGCGATCGCCAACGACAGCCCCTACGGGCTGCAGGCCAGCGTGTGGAGCGACAACGTCAACCGCGCGCACCGCGTCGCCCGTGCGCTGCGCGCCGGCACGGTGCACGTCAACCAGTACGACGACGACGACATCACCGTGCCGTTCGGCGGCTACAAGCAAAGCGGCAACGGCCGCGACAAGAGCCTGCACGCGTTCGACAAGTACACCGAGCTGAAGACGACGTGGCTGCGCATCGAGGCTTGAACCACCCCCGAAGCGCCTGCGGCGCTTCCCTCTGCCGGGGGTGCCGCCAGCGCACTGGCGAAGCCGGGTGCGCGGCGGCCGCTTGACGGGCTCGCTGCGCCGCGACGCGACGCGCGACGACCCACCACGAAGGAGATCACGATGAACCACTCGCGCAACGAACAGCTGATGGCGCGCAAGGCCGCGGCGACGCCGCGCGGCGTCGGCGTGATGGGCGCGTTCTTCGCCGAGCGCGCGCAGGGCGCCGAGCTGTGGGACGTCGAAGGCCGGCGCTACATCGACTTCGCGGGCGGCATCGCGGTGATGAACGTCGGCCACGGCCACCCGAAGGTGCTGGCCGCGATCCAGGCGCAGCTCGAGCGTTTCAGCCACACGTGCTACCAGGTCGTGCCCTACGAGGGCTACGTGTCGCTCGCCGAGAAGCTCAACCGGCTGACGCCCGGCACGCACGCGAAGAAGACCGCGTTCTTCTCGACCGGCGCAGAGGCCGTCGAGAACGCGGTCAAGATCGCCCGCGCCCACACCCGGCGCAGCGGCGTCATCGCCTTCGGCGGCGCGTTCCACGGCCGCAGCCTGTTCGCGGTGTCACTCACCGGCAAGGTGCAGCCGTACAAGGCGGGTTTCGGCCCGTTCCCGCCCGAGATCTATCACGCGCCGTTTCCTTGCCACGGTGCGAGCCTCGAGGACACCCGCAAGGCCGTGCACCACCTGTTCAAGGCCGACATCGAACCTGGCCGCGTCGCGGCGATCGTGTTCGAGCCGGTGCAGGGCGAAGGCGGCTTCAACGTGATCCGGCCCGAGGCGGTGGCGTGGCTGCGCGAGCTGTGCGACGAACACGGCATCGTGCTGATCGCCGACGAGGTGCAGACCGGCTTCGGGCGCACCGGCAGGATGTTCGCGATGGAGCACTACGGCGTGGCGCCCGACCTGATGACGATCGCCAAGTCGCTGGCCGCCGGCTTGCCGCTGTCGGCGGTCACCGGCCGCGCCGAGATCATGGACGCACCCGCCGCCGGCGGGCTGGGGGGCACCTACGCCGGCAACCCGCTCGCCGTGGCGGCGGCGCACGCGGTGATCGACGTGATGGCCGACGAACGCCTGCCCGAGCGCGGCGCCAGGCTGGGCGAACGGCTGCGCGCCGAGCTCGACGCGGCGCGCGCCGAGGTGCCGCAGATCGCCGACGTGCGCGGGCTCGGCGGCATGGTCGCGGTCGAGCTCCGGCGGCCCGACGGTGCGCCCGACGCCGAGTTCACGAGGTGCGTCCAGGCACAAGCGCTGCAGCGCGGGCTGATCCTGCTGACCTGCGGCGTCGACGCCAACGTGGTTCGCTTCCTGTTCCCGCTGACCGTGCCCGAGGCGGTGTTCGACGAGGCGCTGGCGATCCTGCGCGACGCGCTGCGCGCGGCCTGAGCGCGGCGCGAGCGTCACGGCGTGCTCGCCGTGGCCGCGACCGTGTCGCCGAGCACGCGTGCCCGGCCGCCGCGCTTGGCGGCGAGCACCGCCAGGTCGGCCGCGCGCAATAGGTGCAGCGGCAGCCGCTGCGCGGCGTCGCTGCTGTCGGCGACGCCGGCCGAGAAGGTCAACCCCTGCAGCGCCGCGCCGTCGAACTCGAAGCGCATCGCACGCCACTGGCGCAGCAGCGCCGCGACCTTGCGCCGCGCCGCCGTCGCGCTGGTGCGCGGCAGGAGCAGGCAGAACTCCTCGCCGCCGTAGCGGCAGGCGACGTCGCTGCGCCGCAACTGTGCCGCGAGCAGGCGACCGAACGCGGCCAGCAGCTCGTCGCCGGCGAGGTGACCGTGCTCGTCGTTGACGCGCTTGAAGTGATCGAGGTCGATGACGACGGCGGCCAGCGGCTGCCCGTCGCGGCGCGCCAGCGCGAACATCGCCGGCAGCACCTCGTTGAGGTGGCGCCGGTTGTACAGCCCGGTCAGCACGTCGCGCACGGCCTGCTGCTCGAGCTCGCTCTGCAACGCCTGCACCTGCGCGACGCGCTGCGCGAGCTGCGCGTTCAGCGCGGCCAGCGCGTGCTGCGCGCGCTCGCTGGCGCGCCGCCGCGCCTCGGCTTCGTCGCGCTCGCGCTGTACCCGCAACAGCTCGGTGTGCAGCGCGGCGGCCTGCTGGCGCGCCCGCGAAGCCATCTGCGCACGCGCGAGCTGGGCCTGCTGCCAGGCGCGCAGCCAGCGCAGCGCACGCGCACTGTGGCCGAGCGACTCGGCGAGGTCGGCGAGCAGGTGCAGCGCGTTGCAGCGCTCGCGCGCGCCCACGCCGTCGGTGGTCAGCGGCAGCTGGCGCTCCATCAGCGTCAGCGCCTCGGCGGTGCGGCCGCGGGCGCGCAGGGCCTCGGCCTGCGCCACCGCGCGTTCGACGCGCACGTCCGGCAGCCCCGGATCGGGGTCGGCGCGCTCGGCGCGCTCGACCAGCTCGATGCCGAGCGCGGTGCGGCCGGCGCGCAACGCCGCGATGGCCATCGTCTCGAATCCGGCGTCGCAGTCGTGGCCCTCGGCGTCGAGGCGCACGGCGCTCAGGCGCTCGACGTCGGGCAACGAGTCGTGCGCGCGCCCGAGGTCGGTCAGCGCGGCGATGCGGTTGACGCGCAGCACGCTGTCGAGTTTCGGGTTGCGCAGCGTCGCGCAGCGTCGCAGCCCCTCATCGACGTGGCGCAGCGCCTCGTCGACGTCGCCGAGCAGCAGCAACTCGTGCGCGATGTTGCAGTGCAGGACCGCGTCGAAACCCAGGCCGCGCCCGCCGCGCCCCTCGCGCAGCCCCTGGTACATGTAACCGAAGGCCAGGGCCGGTTGTCCGAGCGCCGAGTAGCAGCCCGCCAGCGCGTTGAGCACCAGCGCACGCTCCGCCGGCGGCAGGCACTGCAGCGCCTCGTCGCGCAGCGGCAGCACGCGTGCGAGCGCGTCGTCGAAGCGTCCCTGCATCCACAGGCAGCGCCCGTGCCCGACGGTGGCCAGGATCTGCCCACGGCGGTCGCGCGACGCGACGAAGGCCTGCCGGGCGAGTGCGAACTCGGACACCGCGTCGGCCGGCGTCGCGTAGCGCATGCGGTGGTAGGCACGCGCGAGCCTCGCCCAGGCCTTCGCCGCGGCGCACGCGTCGGCGCGGGCCAGCACGCGTTCGGCACCGGCCAGCGACCCTGCCGAGTCGGTGAACTGGATGCGCCAGGCGCGTTGCGCCTGCCGCCATCCGGGTGACGGGTCGGCGCTGGCAGGGGCGGCGGGTTTCATCGGGGCATTCTCGGCAGCCACCGGGCGCGGCGTCAAATGCAGCGGCGCGGCGCCGTCGCTGCCTGGCGGCGCTCGGGCATCATCCGCGCGGCGCCGCACCGCCATGGCCGGCGCACCGTCCGCGCCCATTCCGACCCCGCCCACGCGATGCCCGGCCCGACGTCTGGAACGCATCCCCTGCCCTGGCTCGCCTACCTCAGCCTGGCGGCGAGCATGGCGCTGGTCGGCAGCTACGTCGGGCTGTCAAAGCTGTTGCTGGCCGCCTTGCCGGTGTTCCTGCTCGCGTGGCTGCGCTTCGGCATCGCCGCGCTGGCGATGGCGCACTGGGTTCGCCGCGCCCCGCACGAGCCGCCGCTGTCGGCGCACGACCGCGCGCTGTTGTTCTGGCAGAGTTTCCTCGGCAACTTCCTGTTCTCGGTGTGCATGCTGTACGGTGTGCTGCACACGTCGGCGGTGGCCGCCGGGGTCGTGATGGCGGCGATCCCGGCAGCCGTGGCGCTGCTGTCGCGCGCCTTCCTGGGCGAGTGCATCGCGCCGCGCGTGGCGGTCGGCATCGGCTGCGCGGCCTCGGGCATCGCGCTGCTCGCGCTGGCGCGCGACGAGCCGGGCGCGAGCGCGCCGGGTGGCCCCTGGTGGGGCTACGCGCTGCTGCTGGCCGCCGTGGTCTGCGAGGCTTCTTACGTGGTGATCGGCAAGCGGCTGAGCGCGCGGGTGTCGCCACGGCGCGTCAGTGCGCTGATCAACCTCTGGGGGCTGGCGCTGGTGACGCCGCTCGGACTGTGGCAGGCGCGCGGGTTCGACTTCGGTGCAGTCTGCGCACCCACCTGGGCCCTGCTGGTCTTCTACGCGCTGGCGGCGAGCATGGTCACCGTGTGGCTGTGGATGCGCGGGCTGCGCGACGTGCCGGCGTCGCACGCCGGCGTGTTCACGGTGATGCTGCCGGTCGGCGCGGCGCTGGTGGGCATCGCCGTGCTCGGCGAACCGTTCGGTGCCGCCCACCTCGCCGCGTTCGCGCTGGCGCTGGCCGGCGTGCTGCTGGCCACCTGGCCGGCACGCGCCGCCGCCATCGCTCAGCGCCGCGCGGTGCGGCCGTAGCCGGTGAAGCGTTCGATCACCGCGGCCATCTGCGCCGCGTCGAGCAGCGCCGGCTCGCCGACGGCGAGTGCCGCGAGGTAGGTCCGGCACAGCGCCTCGACCTCGACCGTGACCGTCATCGCCTGCTCGAGCGAGCGCCCGCCCGCGACCAGCCCGTGATGCGCCAGCAGCGCCGCGTGGCGCCGGGCGAACGCCGCGGCCACCGCCTGCGACAGCGCCTCGCTGCCGAACAGGTGGTACGGCACGCAGGGCACGTCGTCGCCACCGGCGACGGCGACCATGTAGTGGAAGGCCGGCAGCGGCCGGCGCAGGCAGGCCAGCGCCGTGGCGTGCACCGCGTGCACGTGCACGACGGCGTGCAGGTCGGCGCGCGCCGCGTAGACCGCGAGGTGCATCGGCGTTTCCGACGACGGCTGCCAGCGCCCGTCGACGCGGCCGTCGTCGCCGACCCACACCAGGTCGTCGGCGCCAAGCCCCTGCGCCGCGGCGCCGGTGGGCGTGATCCAGCACCCGCCGACGCCGTCGCGCGGTGCGCGCACGCTGACGTTGCCGGTGCTGCCGCGGTTCAGCCCGAGCGCGTCGAGGCGCCGCACGGCGGCGACGACCGCCGCGCGCGGGTCGGCATCGGCCGCGTCCTCAACCATCGTCGGCCGGGCCCGGGGCAGCCCTCGTCAGCGCGGCGATGGCCTCGGCGGTGGCCGGCACTACGCCGCGCTCGGTGATCAGCGCGTCGACCAGCCGCGCCGGCGTGACGTCGAACGCCGGGTTCAGCGCCGAGGTGCCGTCGGGCGCGAGCTGCACCTCGACCACGACGCCGTCGGCGCCGCGCCCGCCGAGGTGGGTGACCTCGCGCGCGTCACGCTGCTCGATCGGGATGTCGCGCAGCCCGTCGCTGACGCGGCGGTCGAGCGTCGACAGCGGCATCGCGACCCAGAACGGCACGCCGTTGTCGCGCGCCGCCAGCGCCTTCAGGTAGGTGCCGATCTTGTTGGCGACGTCGCCGCGCGCGCTGACGCGGTCGCAGCCGACGATCACGGCATCGACCAGACCGCGCTGCATCAGGTGCCCGCCGGCGTTGTCGGCCACCAGCGTGTGCGCGACGCCCTGCTGGCCCAGCTCCCACGCCGTCAGGCTCGCGCCCTGGTTGCGCGGGCGCGTCTCGTCGACCCACAGGTGCAAGTCCAGCCCGGCGGCTTGCGCCAGGTACACCGGCGCCAGCGCGGTGCCCCAGTCGACGGTGGCCAGCCAGCCGGCGTTGCAGTGCGTCAGCAGGTTCAGCCGCCGCCCGGCGTGCTGCCGCTGCAGCGTGCGCAGCAGTGCCAGGCCGTGCGCGCCGAGCGCGCGATTGACGGCGACGTCGGCGTCGGCGATCGCGTCGGCCTCGTCCCACGCCGCGTCCGCCCGCACCGCCGGTGCCAGCGGGCGCAGGCGCGCGGCCTGGCGCTCGAGCGCCCAGCGCAGGTTCACCGCGGTCGGCCGCGTCGCCGCGAGCCGCTGCAGCGCCAGATCGAGCGCCGCGTCGCCGGCGTCGGCATTCATCTGCAGCGCCACGCCGTAGGCCGCGGTCGCGCCGATCAGCGGCGCGCCACGCACAGTCATCTGGCAGATCGCCGCGTCGACCGCGGCCAAGTCTTCGAGCCGCGCGACGACGCATTCGTGCGGCAGGCGCCGCTGGTCGATCACGAACAGGGCGTCGCGGCCGTCGGCCGGCCACAGGCTGCGCCGGTGCGTGCCGTCGACCTTCATGCCAGCGCCGCGGCCGGTTGCAGCATCTCGCGTGCGCGGCGCCACACCACCTCGGGCGGATCGTCGCGCAGGCGGTGGTCGCTCCAGACCTGCCGCCAGCGCCGAGCGCCGGGGCGGCCGTTCATCAAACCGAGCATGTGGCGCGCGACGTGCGGCCACGGCACGCCCTGCGCCGCCTGGCGCGCCATGTACACCACCATGTGCCGCTCGATCGCGTCGCGGTCGGTCGCCGGCGACGCGACGGCGCCGAGGTGGCGCACGTCCCAGTCGGCGAGCCACCAGGGCCGGTGGTAGGCCTCGCGACCGACCATCGCGCCGCCGAAGCGCCGCAGGTGCGCGTCGAGTTGCGCGTCGTCGGTCACACCACCGTTGACGACGAAGCGCAGCGCCGGGAAGTCGGCGGCCAGCCGTCCGACGATCTCGTAGCGCAGCGGCGGGATCTCGCGGTTCTCCTTCGGGCTCAGGCCCTGGAGCCAGGCGTTGCGCGCGTGCACGATGAACACCTCGCAGCCGGCGTCGGCGATCGCGCCGACGAAGTCGCGCACGAAACCGTAGCTCTCGTCGCGGCCGATGCCGATGCGGTGCTTGACGGTCACCGGCAGGTCGGTCGCGTCGCGCATCGCGCGCACCGCGTCGGCCACCAGCGACGGTTCGGCCATCAGGCAGGCGCCGAACGCACCGCGCTGGACGCGCTCGCTCGGGCAGCCGCAGTTCAGGTTGACCTCGTCGTAGCCCCAGCGCTGCGCCAGCCGTGCGCAGGCGGCCAGTTCGTCGGGCTCGCTGCCGCCGAGCTGCAGCGCCACCGGGTGCTCCTCGTCGTTGAACGCCAGGTGACGAGCCGCGTCGCCGCGCAGCAGCGCGCCGGTGGTGACCATCTCGGTGTACAGCCTGGTGTGCCGAGTCAGCAGCCGGTGGAAGTAGCGGCAGTGCCGGTCGGTCCAGTCGAGCATCGGCGCGACGCACAGGCGCCAGCCCGGGGTCGGGCCGACCGGCACGGGGGACCCGCGGGGCGCGTCGCGATCGGGTTCGACGGTCATCTTCGGCCGCGATTGTCGGTCAACGCAGGGCATCGCCCCTCGTGCACGGTGTCGGCGGCCCGACGCTGCTTTGACGCTCGGCAGCTTCTCGAAGATAATTGCGAGTTCGTTGCAGCGGCAAGAGTGACAGCAGCACCTCCGGCCCCGGCCACCCGCGTCACGGGTTCCATCGATGGCCAACCTCCCCGCAAGGGCTGCCCCTCAGGATGTCCACGCGATCTTGCCTGCCCGACGCATGCCCCCATCTGACATGAGTCGGACGACGGCGCCTGCCCCGCACCGCAGCGGTCGGGGCGGCTTCGTCGTGCGCCGTCGTGGCCGGGCCCCCGTCCGGGCCGTCCCCGACCCCAGCACCCGAGGAATTGCATGACCGCGAAGAAACCTGCCCCCGCCGCGAAGAACGCCAAGGCCGCGAGCGTCCCGAAGGCGCCCGCGAAGGTCGACGAGCGCAAGCCCGCCCCGAAGGCGACGGCGAAGGCCGCCGCCAAGGTACCGCCGCCTCCCAGGGCCGCCGCCAAGGTGGCCGGCGCCGACACGAAGGTCGCGCCCAAGGCGAAGGCCGCACCCAAGGCCGACGCGAAGTCGCGCGCCGGGACCGCCGTCGAGCCGCCCAAGCCCGCGCGCGGCAAGGGCAAGTCCGACGAGACGAAGGCAGTCAAGGGCAAGAAGGTCGAGCTGGCCGAGGAGGAGTTCACCGACGTCGACGCCGAGATCGACGCCGACGCCGATGCGGAGGTGCAGGTCGCCGAGGAGTCCGACAAGGCCGAGAAGGCCAAGCCTCTGCGCATGAAGGTCAGCCGCGCCAAGGAGCGCGCGCTGATGCGCGAGTTCGGCCTCGACGAGACGCAGCTGACCGAGGAAGAGGTCGCCAAGCGCCGCCAGGAGCTGAAGACGCTCATCAAGATGGGCAAGACGCGCGGCTTCCTGACGCACCAGGAGATCAGCGACCACCTGCCCGAGAAGCTCGTCGACAACGAGATCCTCGAGGCCATCGTCTCGATGCTTAACGACATGGGCATCGCGGTGTACGAGCAGGCGCCCGACGCGGCGACGCTGCTGATCGCGGGCGGCTCGAGCGCCACCGCGACCGAGGAGGAAGCCGAGGAGGCCGCCGAGGCCGCACTGTCGACGGTCGACAGCGAGTTCGGCCGCACCACCGACCCGGTGCGCATGTACATGCGCGAGATGGGCACCGTCGAGCTGCTCACGCGCGAGGGCGAGATCGAGATCGCCAAGCGCATCGAGGGCGGCCTGCAGGCGATGATGTACGCGATCAGCGCCAGCCCGACCACGATCGCCGAGATCCTGGCGATGGCCGACCGCATCGAGGCCGGCGAGATGCAGATCTCAGACGTCGTCGACGGGTTCGTCAGCGACGACGAGGCCGACGACTACGTCGCCGAGGAGGACTTCGACGAGTTCGACGAGGAGGACGACGACGACGGCAACGGCGGCTCCAAGGCACTGACGAAGAAGCTCGAGGAGCTGAAGAGCCAGGCGCTGGAGAAGTTCGCCGGGCTGCGCCTGCACTTCGACAAGATGCGCAAGGCCTACGAGCGCGAAGGCTACAAGTCGGCGGCGTACAACAAGGCGCAGCACGCGATCAGCGACGACCTGATGACGATCCGCTTCACGGTCAAGACGATCGAGAAGCTGTGCGACATCCTGCGCTCGCAGGTCGACGACGTGCGCCGCTACGAGCGCGAGATCCGCAAGATCGTCGTCGACAAGTGCGGCATGCCGCAGGAGCACTTCATCCGGACGTTCCCGCCGAACGCGCTGAACCCGAAGTGGGCCGAGAAGGAGGCCGCGGCGGGCAAGCCCTACAGCCCCGTCCTCGCGCGCAACCTGCCCGCGGTGCAGGAACTGCAGCAGAAGCTGGTCGACATCCAGGCCAGGGCGGTGGTGCCTCTCGACGACCTGAAGCTGATCAACAAGCGCATGAACGAGGGCGAGAGGGCCTCGCGCGACGCGAAGAAGGAGATGATCGAGGCCAACCTGCGCCTGGTGATCTCGATCGCCAAGAAGTACACCAACCGCGGCCTGCAGTTCCTCGACCTCATCCAGGAAGGCAACATCGGCCTGATGAAGGCGGTGGACAAGTTCGAATACCGCCGCGGCTACAAGTTCTCGACCTACGCCACCTGGTGGATCCGCCAGGCGATCACGCGCTCGATCGCCGACCAGGCGCGCACCATCCGCATCCCGGTGCACATGATCGAGACGATCAACAAGATGAACCGCATCTCGCGCCAGCACCTGCAGGAGTTCGGCTTCGAGCCCGACGCCGCCATCCTGGCCGAGAAGATGGAGATGCCCGAGGACAAGATCCGCAAGATCATGAAGATCGCCAAGGAGCCGATCTCGATGGAGACGCCGATCGGCGACGACGACGACTCGCACCTGGGCGACTTCATCGAGGACACCGCCACGCTGGCGCCGGCCGACGCCGCGCTGCACGCGTCGATGCACGGCGTCGTCAAGGAGGTGCTCGATTCGCTCACGCCACGCGAGGCCAAGGTGCTGCGCATGCGCTTCGGCATCGAGATGAGCACCGACCACACCCTGGAGGAAGTCGGCAAGCAGTTCGACGTCACGCGCGAGCGCATCCGCCAGATCGAGGCCAAGGCGATCCGCAAGCTCAAGCACCCCAGCCGCTCGGACAAGCTGCGCACCTACCTGGACAATCTCTGATCGGCCAGGGAAGCGGCCGTCACCTGCGCTTGTGGTCGCTGCCGGGACAGGGGGCGGCCTGCGCCCCGGTGACGGCCCGCGCGCGCCTTCCGTCCGACGTCTGATTCGGGGGCGCGCAGCGGCAGTCCGCGGCAGGCCCGACACCGGGCGCCGTTAAACTCGGCTCCCGAGATGACGCGCATCCTCGAACGTACCGTGCTGTTTGCCGACCTGCGGGGCAGTACGGCGTTGTTCGAGACGCTGGGCAACGCCGAAGCCACCTCGGTGATCACGCACACCGTCGGCGCGCTCGCGGACAGCGCGCAGGCGCACGGCGGCCACGTCGTCAAGACGCTGGGCGACGGACTGATGGCGGTGTTCGACCGCCCGCAGCATGCGTTCGACGCGTCGGAACAGATGCACGACGCGCTGGCGCGCCTGGTGGTGCGCGGCGGCGAGCGTGGCGCGTCGTCGGGCCTGCGCGGACTGCGCCTGCAGGTGGGGCTGGCCCGTGGCGAAGTCGTCGAGATGGCCGGCGACTGCTACGGCGACGCGGTCAACATCGCGGCACGCCTGCTGCAGCACGCCGGCGACAACGAGACGCTGGCGACTGCAGAGGTGGTGGCCGGCCTCGGCATGGCGCCGCGAACGCGCTTTCGAAGCCTCGACCGCATCCACCTGCGCGGTCGCGCCGAGCCGGTGCCGGTGTTCCTGCTCGACAACACGCACACCGGCGAAGGCACCGTCACGCAGTTCGGCGACCTGCCGCCGGCCGACGAGCCCGAAGGGCTGCGGCTGAGCTGGCTCGACGCGAACCGCGTGTTCAGGGTCGCCCAGCTGCCGGTGGTGCTGGGGCGCAGCCCGCAGGCCAACTTCTGCGTCGATGACTCGCGCGTGTCGCGCTCGCACGCACGCATCGACTGGCATGGCGGCGCGTTCCAGCTCACCGACCTGAGCTTCAACGGCACCTACCTGCGCTTCGGCGACGACGCCGAGGTGCTGGCGCTGCGACGTGGCACCTGTGCGCTGCACGGCAGCGGCTCGATCGGCCTGGGCAGCTCGCCGCAGGACCTCAGCGCCGCCGTCGTGCGCTTCGAGGTGCTGCGGCACGGCATGGCGCGCACGCCGCGGACCGATGCCGCGTCGCCGGCGCGATGACCGCGCCGCCCACGACGGCGACCCGCGCGCCGATGTCGGGCCCGGCGACCACCCTGCACCGCCAGGAAGTCGCACGCCTGCGCCTGCTCGAGGCGATGGCGGTGCTGGACACCGGCCCCGACCCGGCCATCGACGCGCTGGTGCGCAGTGCCGCCACGCTGGCCGGTGCGTCGAGCGCAAGGCTGAACCTCGTGACCGCCCAGCTGCTGTGGCCGATGGCGGTGCACGGCGCGCCGTCGGCCACTTCGCCGCGCGCGGCCAGCCCGTGCGCGCGCGTCGTCGCCTCCGACGCCGCGCTGCTGCTGCGCGGCGCCGGCGCCGGCCCCGCGACGCCGGGCGACACCTACGCCGGGGTGCCGGTGCGCGTCGAGGGGCTGCCGGTGGGCACGCTGAGCGTCGCCGGTCCCGGCGCCACGGACTGGGACGAATCGACACTTGAGCTCCTGGCCGACCTCGCGACCGCCGCCGGCACGCTGCTGCACGCGCGGCTGCGCGAGCGCCGCCGCGTGCAGCAGCAGCAACGCGTGCACGATGCGAGCCAGGCCGGTTGTGACTGGCTGTGGGAGACCGACGCCGACGGGCGGCTGAGCTGGATCTCCGACGACGTCGAGCGCCATCTCGGGCAGCCGCCCGAACGGTGGCTGGGCCGCCCGCTGGCCGAGGTGCACGCGCCGCGCGCCGACGAGTCGCGCGCGAGCTGGCTGGCGTTCGAGTCCGCCTGGCGCGACCAGCGTGCGTTCGACGACGCGGTCGGCGACACGCCGGCCGCGCAGGGCCGGGTCGTCGTGGCCTTCGGGGGTGCGCCGGTGTTCGACGCCGCCGGGCGTTTCGCCGGTTACCGGGGTGCGGCCCGCGTGGTCACCAACGCGCTGGCCGCGCGGCTCGCGGCGCAGCGCGCGGAAGCGCTGCTGCACGCGACCCTCGACGGGCTGCCGGCCGGCGTCGCGGTCAGCGACGCCCTTGGGCGCATCGTGCTCGCCAACGCCGCCTGGTACGAGCAGGTCGCCGGCGCCGAGCTGCCGGCGCCGCTGACCTGGCCGTCGCTGGTGCGCCACCTGGCCTATGCCGGCGACTACCCCGACGCCGTCGGCCGCGAGGAGGCGTTCATCGAGTGGCGGCTCGGACTCGCGGGCGAACACCCGGCGCCGCGCGAGCTGCGCTGGCGCGAGGGCTGGGGCCTGGTCAGCGACCTGCGGCTGCCCGGCGGCCACGTCGTGCACCTGTCGGTCGACCGCACGGCGCAGAAGAACACCGAGCGCGCGCTGGCCGCGCTGCAGCGGCGCCAGTACGACGCCGACGCGCAGCTCAGCGCGGTGCTCGCGGCGGTGCCCGACCTGTGGTTCGTGCTCGACGCCGAGGGCCGCTACAGCCGCGTCAGCTCGCCGCGCCACCCGGCGCTGATGCGCCCGTTCGAGGAACTCGCAGGGCGCCCGTTTGCACACGGGCTGCCGGCGTCGGTCAACGAGGTCGCGCAGCAGGCGATGCAGCGCGCGCGCACGCTCGGGCGGGTGCAGCGCTTCGAGTACGCGCTGACGATGGGCGACGGCGCGACGCGTCACTTCGAGGCGCGCGTCTCGCCGATGCCCGGCGGCGAGTTGCTGTACCTGACGCGCGATCTGACCGAGATGCGCGCGTTGGCACGCGACGTGCTGCTGATGCAGCGCGTGTTCGAGTCGCCGGCGTCGCTGCCGATCCTCATCGCCGACACGCACCACGGCGGCGTCGTGCTCGCCTACGTCAACAACGCGTTCGAGCAGCTCACGGGCTGGAGCCGCGACGAAGCCGTCGGGCGGCCGTTCGACTTCTTCGCCGCTGCCGACGCGCCGGCGCGCGCGCTGCTCGAAGACGCGCTGCGCCGCCGCGGCGACGCGACGCTGGTCGTCGACGGCGTGCGCCGCGACGGCAGCCGCTTCGTCAACGAGCTGTCGATCGTCGCCGCGCGCGACGCCGACGGTCGCACGACGCACCTGATCGGCCTGCTGCACGACCGCAGCGAGCGACGGCAGGCCGAGCAGGCGCGGCAGGAGAAGATCGTCGCGGAGATGGCCAACCGCAGCAAGAGCGAGTTCATGTCGCGCATGAGCCACGAGATGCGCACGCCGCTGAACGCGATCATCGGCTTCGCGCAGCTGCTGCGCCTGCGCTCGGGCACGCGCATCGACCACGTCGACCACATCCTCGACGCCGGACGCCATCTGCTGATGCTGGTCAACGACGTGCTCGACCTGCAGCGCGCCGAGACCGGCGAGCTGGCGCTGCACCCGCAGCCGCTGTCGCTGCGCGCACTCGTCGACGAGTGCATCGCGATGCTGCGCCCGCTGGCCGACGCACGCGCCGTGCACCAGCTGCCCCCGCCGGACGACGCGCCGCGCCCGGCGCTGGCCGACGCGCAGCGCCTGCGCCAGGTGCTGCTCAACATCGGTTCGAACGCGATCAAGTACAACCGCCCGGCCGGCCAGGTGCGCTGGAGCTTCGCCGGCCACGCCGACGGCGCGGTCGACGTGGTCGTCGAGGACACCGGCGCGGGGATGACCGACGACCAGCTCGCGCGCCTGTTCCAGCCGTTCGAGCGGCTCGGGCGCGACACCTCGACGATCGAGGGGACCGGGCTCGGGCTGGTGATCGCGCGCCGTCTCGTCGAGCAGATGGGCGGCACGCTGGGCCTGCACAGCCGCGCCGGCGTCGGCACCCGGGTGACGATCCGCCTGGTCGCCGCGGCGGTCGCCCCGGCGCCGCCGCCGCCGCGCGAGCCCGCGTCGGCGACGCCGATCGTGCTGGACGCATCGCTGCCGCTGCGCCTGCTGTACGTCGAGGACAACCGCATCAACGCCCTGCTGTTCGAAGAGGCCCTGCGGCGCCACGAAGGCTTCGAGCTGCGCGTGGCCGAGGACGGGCGCGAGGCGCTCGAGCTGGTCGAGCATTGGCGCCCCGACGTGCTGGTGCTCGACGCGCACCTGCCCGGCGCCAGCGGCCACGAGGTGCTGCGTGCGCTGCGCGAGCGAGACGATTTGGCCGACGCGCCGGCGTACATGTGCTCCGCCGACGCGATGCCCGAGGACGTGCAGCGCGCGCTCGACGCGGGCTTCCGCGGCTACTGGACCAAGCCGCTGGACATCGACGCGGTGCTCGGCGAGCTGCAAGCGCTGCGCTCGCGGCGCACCGGCGTCGACTGAGCGAACGGCGCCGTGGCGCGATCCGGCGTCGGCGGGTCACGGCGCTGAAGAGGCGATCGTCGACAATGCCGGCGATGAGGTTTCACACCGAACCCGCGTACCGCCACGGCCAGCCTCCGCGCACCGCGGTGCTGATGGTCGCGCTGGGCACACCCGAGGCGCCGACCGCCGCGGCGCTGCGCCGCTACCTGGGCCAGTTCCTCGCCGACCCGCGCGTCGTCGAGATCCCGAACCCCTGGTGGTGGCTGATCCTGCACGGGGTGATCCTGCGCGTGCGTCCGGCCAAGTCGGCGGCCAAGTACGCGACGATCTGGACGCCCGACGGTTCGCCGCTGGCGGTGTGGACCGACAAGCAGGCCAAGCTGCTCGCCGGCTACCTCGGCGAGCGCGGCCACCGCGTGCTGGTACGCCACGCGATGCGCTACGGCGAGCCGTCGCTGCCGAAGGTGCTCGACCAACTGAAGGCCGAGGGCGCGACGCGCGTGCTGGTGCTGCCGATGTACCCGCAGTACGCCGCTGCGACGACCGCCAGCGTCGTCGACGCGGTCGGCGACTGGGCGCGGCGCACGCGCACCCTGCCCGAGCTGCGTTTCGTGCAACGCTTCCACGACGACGCCGGCTACGTCGACGCGCTGGCGCGCCGCGTGCTCGACCACTGGCAGACGCACGGCCGCCCCGACCGGCTGGTGCTGAGCTTCCACGGCGTGCCGTACCGCTCGCTGACGCTCGGCGACCCGTACCACTGCGAGTGCCACAAGACCGCCCGGCTGCTCGGCGAACGCCTGGGGTTGCCGGCGGACCAGCTGGTGGTGACGTTCCAGAGCCGTTTCGGCAAGGCCCGCTGGCTCGAGCCCTACACCGAGCCGACGCTGCGCCAGCTCGCGGCGCAGGGCGTCGGTCGCGTCGACGTGATGTGCCCGGGCTTCGTCGCCGACTGCCTCGAGACGCTCGAGGAGATCGCGCAGGAGGCCAAGGCGGCGTTCCTGTCGGCCGGCGGGCGCGAGTTCAACTACATCGCGTGCCTGAACGACCGGCACGAGTGGATCGCCGCGCTGGCGTCGCTGGCGATCCGGCACCTGCAGGGCTGGGACACGACCTCGCCAACCGATGCCGCCGCGCTGCAGGCGCAGCGCGAGCGCGCGCTGGCGCTCGGCGCGGCCGATTGAGTGCCCCGGGCCGTCACCGATTCGCCGACAATCCCGCCCCGATGAACGAAGCTCCCGGCTCCGGTGCGGCGCGCGTGCGCCTCGACAAGTGGTTGTGGGCGGCACGGCTGTACAAGACGCGCAGTCTGGCCGCCGACGAGATCGACAAGGGGCGCGTCAGCGTCAACGGGACGGTCGCCAAACCGGCGCGCGAGTTGCGCGTCGGCGACCGCATCGAACTTCGGCAGGGCGCGCTGCGCCGCGAGCTGTACGTGCGCGGGCTCAGCCACGTGCGCGGACCGGCAGCGGTGGCGCAGGCGCTTTACGAGGAGACGGCGGCCAGCGTGCAGGCGCGACAGCACGCCGCCGAGCAGCGCCGCCAGGGCGTCGAGCCGGCGCTGGCGATCGTGCACGGCCGCCCGACGAAGCAGCAGCGGCGCGAGCTGACGCGTGCCAGTGCGACGTGGCAGCGCTGGAGCGTGTCGATCGACGACCAGTGACGCCGAGCCGCCCGTGCGCCTGCCGCCGCCGTGGCAGGGCTTGAATTCCCTGCCGCGGTCCCCACTTCGACGCTGAACCACCCTGTTCCCGACCTGCCCGACCCGATTGCCGATGAACTCGAACAACGATCCGACCCCCGCCGACGTCGCACCGACCGCCACGACCGACACCGAGACGTCGACCGAGGCCCGGCTGGCCGAACTCGAGGCCAAGCACGCGGAGATGGCCGACGCCTACCTGCGCGCCAAGGCCGAAGCCGAGAACACGCGCCGCCGCGCCGAGGAGGAGATCGCCAAGGCGCGCAGGTACGCGCTCGAGGGGTTTGCCGACAGCCTGCTGCCGGTGCGCGACAGCCTGGAGGCGGCCATCGCGACCCCCGGCACGAGCACCGAGCAGGTGCTCGAGGGCGTGCACGCGGTGCTGCGCCAGCTGACCCAGGTGCTCGAGCGCAACAAGGTCGTCGAGGTGAACCCGCCGGCGGGCACCCGGTTCGACCCGCACCAGCACCAGGCGATCAGCGTCGTGCCCGCCGAGCAGGAGCCGAACACGGTGGTCGCGGTGCTGCAGAAGGGCTACCTTCTCGCCGATCGCGTGCTGCGCCCGGCGCTGGTCACCGTGGCCGCCGCCCGGTCGTGACGCGCCGCGCCGGGGCTTGAAAGCCGCGCGCCGAGCCGCAACTCGACAACAACCCGAACCCGCATCCAGGAGTCACAACCATGGGAAAGATCATCGGCATCGACCTCGGCACGACCAACTCGTGCGTGTCGATCATGGAAGGCAACTCGACCAAGGTGATCGAGAACAGCGAGGGCGCGCGCACCACGCCGTCGATCGTCGCCTACCAGGAGGACGGTGAGATCCTGGTCGGCGCCAGCGCGAAGCGCCAGGCGGTGACCAACCCGAAGAACACGCTGTACGCGGTCAAGCGCCTGATCGGGCGCAAGTTCACCGAGAAGGAGGTGCAGAAGGACATCGACCTGATGCCCTTCAAGATCGTCGCCGCCGACAACGGCGACGCCTGGGTCGAGGTGCGCGGCAAGAAGCTCGCACCGCCCCAGGTCAGCGCCGAGGTGCTGCGCAAGATGAAGAAGACCGCCGAGGACTACCTCGGCGAGGAAGTCACCGAGGCCGTGATCACGGTGCCGGCGTACTTCAACGACAGCCAGCGCCAGGCCACCAAGGACGCCGGGCGCATCGCCGGGCTGGACGTCAAGCGCATCATCAACGAGCCCACCGCGGCCGCGCTGGCCTTCGGCCTGGACAAGCACGGCAAGGGCGACCGCAAGATCGCGGTCTACGACCTGGGCGGCGGCACCTTCGACATCTCGATCATCGAGATCGCCGACGTCGACGGCGAGAAGCAGTTCGAGGTGCTGTCGACCAACGGCGACACCT
>NZ_DAOKZA010000026.1:0-52438 GCF_035325925.1 Azohydromonas sp.
CCTCGTCGCCCAGGCGCGCGAAGTCGGCCGACAGGATGCTCGGGGCGATGCGGTAGACGGGCATCCGCGGATTCTAGGAGCCTGACAGAATCGCTCCATGGCCAGCAGCACCCGACCCGAGTTCACCTGCAGCGTCAAGGTGCAGTACTTGCCCGAGCAGTCGGGCGACGGCCATCACGCCTTCGCGTACACGGTGACGATCGCCAACACGGGCGACGTCGCCGCGCAGCTGGTCGCCCGGCGCTGGGTGATCACCGACGCCCACGGCCGCACCGAGGAGGTGCGCGGGCTGGCGGTGGTCGGCCACCAGCCGCTGCTCAAGCCGGGCGAGCGCTTCGAGTACACCAGCTGGACGCGGCTGGCCACGCCCACCGGCACGATGCGCGGCACCTACTACTGCATGACCGAGGACGCGCACGCCTTCGAGGCGCCGGTCGAGTTCCCGCTGGCCCGCGCGCACGGCCTGCATTGAGCGCCGCCGCCGCCACCCGGGCCACCCGCCGCGCGCGTGGCGGCTGGGACCTGACCGCGCTGCTCAACGCCGCCGACCCGCGCGCCGGCCTGGCCGAGCGCCACCTCTGGCTCGTGCGGCTGACCGAGTGGCTACGCTCGGACACCGGCGTCGAGCGCGACGAGGCGCGCACGCCGTTGCCGGTGCTGCGCCTGCGCCACCTGCTGAACCTGCTCGAGCGCCACGAGCCGCACCGCGAACGCGTCGCCGCGCTGCTGGCGCGCTTCTGGAGCGAGGTCGACGTGGCGTCGCTGTTCGCCGACCTCGGCTACGGCACGCGCATGTCGCTGTGGGGCGAGCTGCGCCACCGCCTCGCGCTGCACCTGCTGCCGGCCACACCCGAGACGCGCGAGCTGTCGCGACTGTTCGTGCTGCTGTTCCCGGCGCCGGGCGACGCCGCGTGGCTGCGCGCGCTCGACGAGCCGACGCTGCAGCGCCTGGTCGCGCTGATGCGCCCGGCCGCGCAGGCCGACCCCGGCCTCGGCAGCGGCGTGTGGCGCGCGCCGCTGATCGACGCGGCGAACTTCCTGGCCACCAGCATCGCCGCGGCGGGCTTCTCGACGCCGCTGCGCCTGCGCATGGATGCCGGGCTGCTCGCCGACCGACCCTTCCGCCAGCTCGGCCCCGCGGTGGCCGAGGTGCTGGCGCTGCTGCGCGACGGCGACACCGCGCAGGCGGTGGTGCGCCTGCCCTTCCTGCACGCGCTGATCGACGCGTGCCGGCGCGCCGCCGACAGCGTGCACGCGCACCTCGAGGACTACGGCGTGTCGGTCGACATCGTGTTCGAGGTCGAACAGCTGAAGTCGCGCGCGCGACGCCTCGAGGAGGTGATCGGCTGCCTGGTCTCGCCGCGGCCTGCGCACGACGTCGCGCGCGTGCTCGCCGACCTGGCCGAGGTCGCGCAGCGCCGGCGCAGCCTGCGCGCGCTGTTCGCGCGCCACTACTCGCTGCTTGCGCGCAAGATGACCGAGCGCAGCGCCGAGACCGGCAGCCACTACATCACGCGCAACGCCGCCGAGTACCGCCACATGCTGCGCGCCGCGGCCGGCGGCGGCGCGGTGATGGCCGGCACCACGTTCGTGAAGTTCGCGATCGGCGCGCTGGGGCTGTCGGCGTTCTGGGCCGGGCTGTCCGCGGGGCTGAACTACGCCGCCAGCTTCGTGCTGATCATGCTGCTGGGCTTCACGGTGGCCACCAAACAGCCGGCGATGACCGCTCCGGCGATGGCCGCCAAGCTCGACGAGCAGATGGGCGACCACCAGCTCGCCGCGTTCGTCGACGAGATCGCGAACCTGATCCGCTCGCAGGCGGCGGGCATCCTGGGCAACCTCGCGCTCGTGTTCCCGCTGGTGTTCGGCGTGCAGTGGGGCAGCGCGCTGCTGTTCGGGCAGCCGCCGGTGGGCGCCGACACGGCCGAGCACGTGCTGCACTCGCTGACGCTGCTCGGCCCCACCGCGCTGTTTGCGGCGTTCACAGGCGTGCTGCTGTTCGCCAGCTCGCTGATCGCCGGCTGGGTCGAGAACTGGTTCGTCTTCCACCGCCTCGACAGCGCGATCGCGCACAACCCGGCCTTCGTCTCGCGCCTGGGCGCCACGCGCGCGCAGCGCTGGGCGGCGTGGTGGCGTGCCAACGTGTCGGGCGTGGCCGCCAACGTCTCGCTCGGGTTGATGCTCGGGCTGGTGCCGGCGGTGCTGGGCTTCTTCGCGCTGCCGCTGGACGTGCGCCACGTGACGCTGTCGACCGGGCAGCTGGCCGCGGCGGCCGGCGCGCTCGGCAGCGACATCGTGCTGCGCCCCGACTTCTGGTGGTGCGTGGCCGGCATCGTCGTCACCGGCGCGCTCAACGTCGGCGTGAGCTTCTACCTGGCGTTCAAGCTGGCGTTGCGCGCGCAGGGCGTGCAGGTCCGCGAGCGCGCGGGCATCGCGCGCGCGGTGCGCGCCAGACTGCGCCGCCGTCCGCTGAGCTTCCTGTGGCCGCCGAAGGTCGCGGCGCAGCCCTGAGGCGATGATTCAGCGCGGGGGATCGTCGTCGCCGGGCCGCTCGCCGCCCTTGCGTCCGGAGAACATCGTCCACCAGACGATGAACACCAGCAGCAGCAGCGCCGCCAGGGCTTCGAGCAGGAGCAGCCACATCGTCGGGTCGGTTCGCTGGACGGCGGCGGCGATTCTAGGCGCGCTCGCCGCCTGCGCCGTGCCCCCGCCGGCGGCCCCGCCGCCGTCGCCCGCTGTCGTCGCGCCGGTGGCCCCCGGCACGCCCACGCCGATCCTGCGCGAGCGCTCGCGCTGGGTGCCGGTGGCCTGGGACGCGCTGCCCGGCTGGGACGCCGACGCGCTGGCCGACGCCTGGCCGGCGCTGCTGCGCGGCTGCGAGCGCCCGCCGCCCGGCTGGGCCGCGCTGTGCGCGACGGCGCTGCTGACCGAGCCGGGCGACGACGCGGCAACGCGCGAGTGGCTGATGCGCCACCTGCAGCCGTACCGCGTCGAGTCGCGCGACGGCCGCGCCGACGGGCTGATCACCGGCTACTACGAGCCGCTGATCGACGCGCGCCGCGTGCCCGACGCCGTGTTCCGCACGCCGCTGCACGCGCCGCCCGACGACCTCGGCACGCGCCGCCCGTACTGGACACGACAGCAGCTCGACACGCTGCCGGCCGCGCGCGCGGCGCTGCGCGGGCGCGAGATCGCCTGGGTCGCCGATCCGCTCGACGCGCTGGTGCTGCAGATCCAGGGCTCGGGGCGCCTGCGCCTGACCGAGCCCGACGCACGGGTGCGCACCGTTCGCGTGGCCTACGCCGGGCACAACGACCACCCGTACCGCTCGGTCGGGCGCTGGCTCATCGAGCAGGGGCAGCTCGCCGCCGAGCAGGCGTCGTGGCCGGCGATCAAGGCCTGGGCGCGGCGGCACCCGGGACGCGTGCAGGAGATGCTGTGGGCCAACCCGCGCGTCGTGTTCTTCCGCGAGGAGGCGCTGCCCGACCCGGGTGTCGGCCCGCGCGGTGCGATGGGCGTGCCGCTGACACCGCAGCGCTCGATCGCCGTCGACCCGAAGAGCATCCCCTACGGCACCCCGGTGTGGCTGGACACCACGGCGCCGCTGTCGGCCGCGCCGCTGCGCCGCCTCGTGATGGCGCAGGACACCGGCAGCGCGATCGTCGGCGCAGTGCGTGCCGACTACTTCTGGGGCTGGGACGGCGACGCCGAGGCGCAGGCCGGGCGCATGAAGCAGCCGCTGCGCATGTGGGTGCTCTGGCCGCGGGAATAGCGATCGTCCCCCGCAGGCGCATCAGGCAAGTGCCCTTCGGAGACTGCGACTCGAGGGGGCGCCGCCGGCGCAGCGGCAACGCCGGGTGCGCGGCGGCCGCTGGATGGCCCCGAGCTGCGCGCGGGTCGCACCCGGCGCGGCGCGGCGACGTCGACCGGTTGCGGTTCTGCGTCTCGCCAGCCACGCCGACCAGCGGCACGAAGCGCACCGCCAGCGTGCGCCGCGGCGCGGCGCGGCCCTGCGCGTCCTTGTGCCAGCACTGCAGCCACTGTGCGCCGCCTTGCGCGCCGATCGGTGCGACCAGCCGGCCACCCGGCGCCAGCTGCTCGAGCCAGGCCGGCGGCACCTGCGCCGCCGCCGCGGTGGCGATGATCGCGTCGTACGGCGCGCCGGGCGGCCAGCCGGCGTGGCCGTCGCCGACGTGCAGCCCGACGTTGCCCACGCCCAGCTCGGCCAGCGTCGCCGCGGCGCGCGCCGACAGCTCGGGCACGATCTCGACGCTGACCACCTGCCGCGCCAAGCGCGCCAGCACCGCCGCCTGGTACCCGCAGCCGGTGCCGATCTCGAGCACGCGCTCGTGCGGCCGCAGCGCGAGCAGCTCGGTCATCAGCGCGACGATGAACGGCTGCGAGATCGTCTGCCCGTGGCCGATCGGCAGCGGGCGGTTGTCGAACGCCTCGTCGCGCCACGGCGAAGGCACGAACCGCTCGCGCGGCACCGCGAGCAGGGCGGCGCGCACCGCGTCGCCGGCGCGCGCGCAGCCCGTCTCGGCGGCGGTGGCGGCGAAGTCGGCGTCGACCTCGGCGAGCAAGCGCCGGCGCGCGTCGGCGTGCGGGTCGGTCGTCATCGGGCGGCGCGCAGCGCGGCCTCCAGCCGCGGCCACAGCAGGTTCAGCGCCAGACCGGCGAGCACCAGCGCGGCGGCGAGCAACTTCCACGCCGGCAGCGCCTCGCCGAGCCACAGCGCCGACGCGCCGATGCCGAACACGGGCACGCCCAGCGCCAGCGGCGTGACCGTCGCCGCCGCATGCCGCACCAGCAGCCAGCCCCAGGCGGCGTAGCCGAACAGCGTGTTACCCGCGGCCTGCCAGGCCACCGCGAGCCAGGTGCCGGCGTCGGCGCTACGCAGGCCCTGGGCGATCGCCTGCGGCCCCTCGAACCACAGCGACAGCGCGAGCAGCGGCGGCAGCGCGAACGCGCTCGACCAGACCATGTAACCGAGCATGTCGACGCGCCCGGCGCGCCGGCCCACCAGGTTGCCGGCGGCCCAGCTTGCGGCGGCGAGCAGCACCAGCGCCAGCCCCAGCGGCGTCGCGCTGGCGTCGCCGCGCGCGGCGATCAACGCCAGCCCGGCGGCGGCGCAAGCCAGCCCCAGCAGCTGGATGCGGCGCACGCGCTCGCCGCCCCACAGCGCCGCCAGCCCGATCGTGAAGAACACCTGCACCTGGATCACCAGCGACGCCAGCCCCGGCGAGATGTGCTGCGTCATCGCGAGGAACAGCAGCCCGAACTGGCCGGCGCCGATCAGCACGCCGTAGGCGGCGAGCTGGCGCCACGGCACCGCGGGCCGGGGCACCAGCAGCGCCGCCGGCAGGAACGCCAGCGCGAAGCGCAGCAGCGCCATGAACAGCGGCGGCAGGTGCGCCAGCGCCGACTTGATGACGACGAAGTTGCTGCCCCACACCGCGACCACCGCCAGCCCCAGCAGCAGGTGCGACCACGGCAGTCCGGCGTGCGGGGCGGCGGTGGCAGCGGCGCGAGTCGTCATGCCCGGCTCACGCGACCACGACGCGGCCGCGCCCCTGCGACTTGGCCTCGTACAGCGCACGGTCGGCGCGGTCGAGCGCCTGCGACACCGGCTCGCCGGCGATGTGCTCGGTCAGCCCGCAGGAAAAGCGGATCGGCTCGGCGGCGTTCGTGCCGTGCGGCTGCGCCAGCCGCGCGAGCAGCCGCTCGACGCCGCTGCGCGCCAGCGCGGCACCGGCGCCGGTGAGCAGCAGCACGAACTCGTCGCCGCCCCAGCGCGCCAGCACGTCGGCGGCGCGGATCGACGCCAGCGCCTCCTGCGCGAAGCGACGCAGCAGCGCGTCGCCGGCGGCGTGTCCGTGGCGGTCGTTGATCTCCTTGAAGTGGTCGAGGTCGATCAGCGCGATCGAGAAACGCTGGCCCGAGCGCACGCTGCGCTGGCGCTCTTGCTCGAGCAGCTCGACCATGTGGCGGCGGTTGATCAGCCCGGTAAGTTCGTCGCGCGTGGCCAGTTCGCGGATGCGCACCAGCGCCGCGGCCAGCGCCTTGCGCTGGCGCCGCCCGCGCTCGCGCAACCGCCACAGCCGCCCCGCCAGCAGCGCCACCGCCGGCAGCATCGTCGCGACGATCAGGAAGTGGCCGAGCTCGACCTCGGGGCGGTACACCTCGGGGTGCAGCACGGCCAGCGTCGCCATCACCGCGCCGAACAGCGCCACCGCGTAGCCGCCCACCGCGGCGACGCGCCCGGGGCGCAGCTGGAACATGCCGAACATCAGGATCACCACCAGCACCGGCAGCACCGCGCCGCGAAGCGGCCCGGCCAGCGCGTAGGCGCCGGCGGAGCAGGCCACCGCGTAGACCATCTGCGGCACGGTCATCGACGGATCGTCGAGCCGGCGCGACCAGCCGCTGCGGATCAGCAGGTACGCCAGCAGCAGCCCACCCAGCGACAGCGCCGACCACAGCCACACCCAGCCGCGCGGCGCGCCGCCGACCAGCGCGGCGTAGTGCAGCGCGCCGACGCTGACCGTCATCAGCAGCAGCGCCAGCCCGACCTGCGCGACGCGCAGCCGCAGCGCCGGCTCGGCGCCGAGCAGCAGGTCGCGCCACGTCGACGCCGCGCCGGGCTCGGGCGGCAGCGCGGGCGACGCGGTGGGGTCTGCGGCCGGCATCGTGGGCGCGAGCGTACCCCAGGCCTCGTCGCTGCGGCCCGCCCGGCGCCGCAGCGCCTCAGCGCCGCGGCGGCGACAGGTGCAACAGCGGCAGCGCCGCGCCGGCCTTCACCTCGCCGAGCGAGAAGCGGGTGTGGATGTCCTTCACGTTCGGCAGGTTCAGCAGCGTGTTGACCGAGAAGTGCGCGTAGGCGTCGAGGTCGGTGGCCATCACCTGCAGCTCGAAGGTGCCGCTGCCGCTGACGTAGTGGCAGGCGATGACCTCGGGCAGCGCGCGGATCGCCTCCTCGAGCTCGCGCATCGCCGCGCCGCTCGCGCGCTCGGTGTCGACGCGCACGAACGCGAGTACGCCCAGCCCGATGCGCCGGCGGTCGATCTCGGCGCGGTAGCCGGTGATGTAACCCTGCTCCTCGAGCCAGCGCACGCGTCGCCAGGTCGGCGCCGCCGACAGCCCGATGCGCGACGCCAACTCGGCGTTGGACAGCCGCGCGTCGCGCTGCAGCTCGCGCAGGATCGCGAGGTCGAAGCGGTCGAGGCCGGGGCCGTGCGCGTCGCCGCCGTCGGCGCCGGTCGCCCTTCTGGTTTTCCCTGATTCCTGGATCGGCGTGGTCATCGGCGCCGGAAATAGTCGATTGACGAAAGGATCATGCTCGCATCATGCCCCCATGCGCATGAAAGGAAAACACCTGTCGGCGCGAGGCTCCTACACTGGACGTCGCGCGCCACCGGGTCACGAGCCCGGCCGGACGCCGCCGCGCCGACCCCATCCCACGGAGCCCGACCCGATGAACGCCCCCCTGCCCGAAGCCGTGCGCCAGGCCCTCGAGAGCGTCACGCTCGACGACAAGTACGCGCTCGAACACGGTCGTGCCTTCATGAGCGGCGTGCAGGCGCTGGTGCGCCTGCCGATGCTGCAGCGCCAGCGCGACGCGCTGGCCGGTCTGAACACCGCGGGCTTCGTCAGCGGCTACCGCGGCTCGCCGCTGGGTGGTTACGACCAGGCGCTGTGGCAGGCGAAGAAGCACCTGGCGGCGCAGCACATCGTGTTCCAGCCCGGCGTCAACGAGGAGCTCGCGGCCACCGCGGTGTGGGGCACGCAGCAGCTCGACCTGTTCCCGCAGAGCCGCAAGTTCGACGGCGTGTTCGGCATCTGGTACGGCAAGGGTCCCGGCGTGGACCGCTGCTCCGACGTGTTCAAGCACGCCAACATGGCCGGCACCGCGAGGCACGGCGGCGTGATCGCCATCGCCGGCGACGACCACGTCGCGAAGAGCAGCACCGCGGCGCACCAGAGCGACCACATCTTCAAGGCCTGCGGCCTGCCGGTGTTCTTCCCGAGCAGCGTGCAGGACATCCTCGACATGGGGCTGCACGCCTTCGCGATGAGCCGCTTCGCCGGGGTGTGGGCCGGCATGAAGACGATCCAGGAGGTCGTCGAGTCGGCCGCTTCGGTGTCGGTCGACCCCGACCGCGTGTCCATCGTGCTGCCCGAGGACTTCGTCATGCCGCCCGGCGGCGTGCACATCCGCTGGCCCGACGCGCCGCTCGAGCAGGAGGCTCGGCTGATGGACTACAAGTGGTACGCGGCGCTGGCCTACGTGCGCGCGAACCGGCTGAATCACGACGTCGTCTCGACCCCGCACGACCGCTACGGCATCATCGCCAGCGGCAAGGCGTTCAACGACACTCGCCAGGCGCTGGCCGACCTGGGCCTCGACGACGACACCTGCCGGCGCCTGGGCATCCGGCTGCACAAGGTCAACGTGGTGTGGCCGCTGGAGGCGACGATCACGCGCGCCTTCGCCACCGGGCTGCGCGAGATCCTCGTCGTCGAGGAGAAGCGCCAGGTCATCGAGTACCAGCTCAAGGAGGAGCTGTACAACTGGCGCCCCGACGTGCGCCCCGACGTGCTCGGCAAGTTCGACGAGCCCGAGGGCGACCACAGCGGCGGCGAGTGGAGCCGGCCGAACCCCAGCGAGAACTGGCTGCTGCGCGCCAAGGCCGACCTGACGCCGGCGATCATCGCCAAGGCGATCGCGCGGCGGCTGAAGAAGACCGGCATCGTGCCGGCCGGCAGCGACGTCGCGGCGCGCATCGACGCGCGCATCGCGGTGATCGAGGCCAAGGAACGCGCGATGGCCGCCACCGAGGTGACCACCGGCGACCGCATCCCGTGGTTCTGCAGCGGCTGCCCGCACAACACCAGCACCCGCGTGCCCGAGGGCTCGCGCGCCGCGGCCGGCATCGGCTGCCACTACATGGCGGTGTGGATGGACCGCAGCACTGTGACCTTCAGCCAGATGGGCGGCGAGGGCGTGAGCTGGGTCGGCCAGGCCCCGTTCACCACCGACGGCCACCTCTTCGCCAACCTCGGCGACGGCACCTACTACCACTCGGGGCTGCTGGCGATCCGCCAGGCGGTGGCCTCGGGCGTGAACATCACCTACAAGATCCTGTTCAACGACGCGGTGGCGATGACCGGCGGCCAGCCGGTCGACGGCACGATGCGCGTGCCCGAGATGACGCGCGAGCTCGACGCCGAGGGCGTGAAGAAGATCGTCGTCGTCACCGACGAGCCGGCCAAGTACGACGACGCCGGCGTCAAGCAGCGCCTGGCCGCCGGCGTCACGGTGCGCCACCGCGACGAGCTCGACGCGGTGCAGCGCGAGCTGCGCGAGGTCGCCGGGTGCACCGCGCTGATCTACGACCAGACCTGCGCCACCGAGAAGCGCCGCCGGCGCAAGCGCGGCACGATGGCCGACCCGGCCAAGCGCGTCGTCATCAACGAGCTGGTGTGCGAGGGCTGCGGCGACTGCAGCGAGCAGAGCAACTGCCTGTCGGTCGAGCCGGTCGAGACCGAGTTCGGCCGCAAGCGGCGCATCAACCAGAGCACCTGCAACAAGGACTTCTCCTGCGTCAAGGGCTTCTGCCCGAGCTTCGTCACCGTCGAGGGCGGGCAACTGCGCAGGCCCAAGAGGGACCAGAGCGCCGACCCGTTCGCGCTGCCTGCGATCCCCGAGCCCGCGGTCCCGGCGGCCGCGACGGCGTACGGCATCGTCGTCGCCGGCGTCGGTGGCACCGGCGTGATCACCATCGGCCAGCTGCTGGGCATGGCCGCACACCTCGAGGGCAAGGGCGTGGTCACGCAGGACTCGGCCGGCCTGGCGCAGAAGGGCGGCGCGACCTGGAGCCACGTGCAGATCGCCGACCATCCCGACGCGATCCACACCACCAAGGTCGACCTCGCGAAGGCCGACCTGGTGATCGGCTGCGAGGCGATCGTCGCCGCCGGCAAGACCACGCTGGCGGCGATCGCCGAGGGCCGCACCTACGTCGCGCTGAACACGCACGGCACGCCGACCGCGGCCTTCGTGCACCGCCCCGACTGGCAGTTCCCGGGCGCCGGCTGCGAGGCCGCGCTGCGCAGCGCCGCCGGCGCGAACCTGGTCGGCGCCTTCGACGCCGAGGAGGTCGCGGTGCGACTGCTCGGCGACAGCATCTACACCAACCCGCTGATGCTCGGCTACGCGTGGCAGCGCGGCCGCGTGCCGCTGAGCCAGGCGGCGCTGCTGCGCGCGATCGAGCTCAACGGCGTGCAGGTCGAGGCGAACAAGGCCGCCTTCGAGTGGGGCCGGCGCTGCGCACACGACCTGGCCGCGGTGCGCGCGCTGTACCAGGGCGCGCAGGTCATCGAGTTCGTCAAGCGCCCCTCGCTCGACGACATGGTCGCCAAGCGCGTCGAGTTCCTCACCGGCTACCAGAACGCCGCCTACGCCGCCGAGTACCGGGCCTTCGTCGACAAGGTGCGCGCCGCCGAGGCGCCGCTGTCGAGCACGCGGCTGACCGAGGCGGTGGCGCGCTACCTGTTCAAGCTGATGGCCTACAAGGACGAGTACGAGGTCGCGCGGCTGCACACCGACGCGGCGTTCGTCGCGAAGATCGCGTCGACGTTCGAGGGCGACTACAGGCTGGTGCACCACCTGGCGCCGCCGCTGTTCGCGAAGAGGAACGACCGCGGCGAGCTGGTCAAGCGCCCATTCGGGCCGTGGATGCGCACCGCCTTCGGCGTGCTGGCCAGGCTCAGGGGGCTGCGCGGCACGGCGTTCGACCCGTTCGGCCGCACCGAGGAACGGCGCACCGAGCGCGCGCTGATCGGCGAGTACCGCGCCTGCATCGACGAGTTGCTGCGCGCCCTGAGCGCCGAGCGGCTCGCACTGGCGGTCGAGATCGCGCGCGTGCCCGAGGACATCCGCGGCTACGGTCACGTGAAGGCGCGCCACCTCGCGGCGGCGCGCACGAAGTGGCAGCAACTGCTCGGCCGCTGGCGCGGCGGCCCCGACGCCGGCGGGCTGCGGCGCGCCGCGTGAACCGGCGGCCGCGCCGGCGACAATCCGGCCTCGCGAACCTGAAGACCACGTCGATGAAGCGACCCGCCCTGCTCCTGGCCGCGCTGTGCGCGGCGCCACCGCTGCTCGCCGCGACCGCGGCCGACCTGCAGCGCTGCCGCGCGATCGGTGACGCCGCGGCGCGGCTGGCGTGTTACGACGCGCTGGCGCTGCCGGCGGCCTCCGCGGCGGTGCCGACGGGCGCGGCACCGGCCGCGCCGCCGGCCGACCCGGCCGCGCGCTTCGGGCTGCGCGAACCGGCGCCGGCGGTCGACGCCGTCGAGAGCCACATCCCCGGGCGCTTCGACGGCTGGGACGCGCGCACGCAGATCCGCCTGGCCAACGGGCAGGTCTGGCAGATCAGCGACGGCAGCCGCGGCGTGTACCGCCTCGACAGCCCGCGCGTGCGTATCCGCAAGGGTGCGCTGGGCTCTTTCTTCCTCGAGATCGAGGGACAGAACCAGTCGCCGCGCGTACGCCGCGTGCAGTAGCGCCGCCCACGCCGGGCGCGGCGGCATCGTCGCCGGCGCGCCGCGGTTCGAAGTGAGCGCCGCGGGCCACGGGCCCGGCGCTCAGGACGTGCCGACGCGCAGCCGGTTGTCGACGCGCACGACCCCCTCGGCCGCCGACGCGACGCGGCTCGCGCGCCGGCGCGCGTCGGCGGTGGGGGCCATGCCGCTGAGCGTGACCACGCCGTCGCGCGTGTCGACGTCGATCACCAGCGCACCGAGCGCCGGGTCGGCGAGCAGCGCCGCGCTGACGCGCGCCGTGACCGCCGTATCACCGAGTCGATCGGCCGCCATGGCCGCGCCCCGCTTGCCGGCGTCGAGCGCGTGGGTCGCCGCGTCCTTGACGCGTTCGACGCCGTCGTTCGCCTGATCGGCCAGCGCCTGCGACCGGCGTTCGACGCCGGCCACCACCGCGTCGATGCGCTGGCCGACCGTGGCCTCGGGCTCGCTGCGGCCGCACGCCGTCAGCATCGCCGCCAACACGAGCGCCGCGACGCCCGGCACCTGAAGGCGCGTGCCGCTCGTGCACTGGATGTTCGATCGCATGCCTGGTCTCCTCGCGGCCGCGGCGCGTCGCCGCCGGCCTCCGTCGCGCCACTGTAGGCAGTACCCGCCGCGGCGGGCGTCGGTCGCCGGCGCGATCGGCTGTCGGACGCGTCCGACACGCCGCCTACACTTGTGACGCGATACAACCCGCGCCCGCCGCCGACTGGCCCGCCATCGAACAGGCGCGGCAACGGCGGCGCCCCCGCGTGCCCGTGCGCCTGGGCCAGCACGCCGAGCCGATCGGCTCGGTGGCGCGCGAGCACCTCGACGCGCTGCGCCGCTGGCCCGGCCTGCTGCAGGTCGACGCCGACGCGGTGCGGCTGCACGCGCTCGACGACCTCGACGCCCGCCTGGCCGAGGTGCACGCCGCGTTGCGCGCCGAAGGCCTGGTGCGTGCCTGGCGCGACGAGGCCTTCACGCTGCGGCACCCGCGCACGCGCGCCCCGCTGGCGGTGATCGAGCGCGCCGCCGCGCGCTTCTGGGGTGCGCTGACGCTGGGCGCGCATGCCAACGGCTATGTCGCCGGTGCGCGGGGGCGGCCGCAGTGGCTGTGGGTCGCGCAGCGCTCGCCGCACAAGGCCACCGACCCCGGGCTGCACGACAACCTGGTCGGCGGCGGGGTGCCGCACGGCCAGACACCGTGGCAGGCGCTGGTGCGCGAGGGCTGGGAGGAAGCCGGACTCGACGCCGCGACGATGTCCGCGGCGCGCCGCGGGCGCGTGATCGCCGTCGAGCGCGACATCGCCGAGGGCCTGCAGGTCGAGCGGGTGCACGTGTGGGACCTGCCGCTGCCGCCGGCGCTGACACCGCGCAACCAGGACGGCGAGGTCGCGGCCGTGCAGCGCCTGCCGGTGGCCGAGGCGATCGCGCTGGCCGCCGGCGGCGCGATGACCGTCGACGCCGCACTGGTGACGCTGGACTTCGCGCTGCGCCACCACCTGCTCGACGCCCACGCGCATCGCCGGCTGGCCGCGCGCGCCGCGGCGCTGTGGGCCGCGGAACCCTGAGCCCCGCGCGCGGTCGCCCGTGCGGCTGCGTTCAAGCCGATTGAAGCCTGCCCGCAGCCGCGCTGAACCCCGCGGCCGCGCACGGCGCAGACACTCCCCTGGATGCCGACTTCGACGCCGAACCCGACGCGCTACACCGCGACCGCGATCACGCTGCACTGGCTGCTCGCGCTGCTGATCCTCGGGTCGCTGGCGCTGGGCGCGTACATGACGTCGCTGCCGTTCTCGCCGGCGCGGCTGAAGCTGTACAACTGGCACAAGTGGGCCGGCGTCGTGATCCTCACGCTGTCGGCGTTGCGGCTGCTGTGGCGCCTCACGCACCGTCCGCCGCCCGACGTCGCGATGCCCGCCTGGCAGCGCCGCGTCGCACATGGCACGCACCGAGCGCTGTACCTGCTGTTCTTCGCCGTGCCGCTGGTCGGCTGGGCGTACAGCTCGGCCGCGGGCTTCCCGCTGGTCGTGTTCGGCGTGCTGCCGCTGCCCGACTTCGTCCCCGCCGACAAGGCGCTGGCCGAGGCGATCAAGCCCTGGCACGGCGCGCTGGCGTACACGCTGGCGGCGCTGGTCGCGCTGCACGCGCTCGCCGCGCTCAAGCACCACTGGATCGACCGCGACGGCCTGCTGCTGCGCATGTGGCCGGTGCGCGCCCGAGCGGGCAACCCTTCGCTTCAACGACGATGACCGAACACCTCCGACGACTCGCAGCCGCCGTCGCGCTGTCCGCGCTCGCCGCCGCGCCCGTGGCAGCGCAGCAGCTGGTCAAGGCCGGCAGCGAGATCGCCTTCACCAGCCGCCAGATGGGCGTGCCGGTCGACGGCCGCTTCCGCCAGTTCGACGCGCAACTCGCTTTCGACCCGAAGAACCCGGCCGCCGGCCGCGTGGCGATGACCATCGACCTGGCGAGCATCACGATGGGCGCGCCCGAGAGCGAAGCCGAAGTGGTCAAGGCGCCGTGGTTCGACACGGCGCGCTTCCCGCAGGCGACGTTCCGCTCGAACGCGATCAGGGCGGTCGGCGCGGGCCGCTACGAGGTGGTCGGCCAGCTCGGCATCAAGGGCGCGCAGCGCGAGGTCGTCGTGCCGGTCGCGCTGGCGAGCAGCGGCGGCCAGACCATCGCCAGCGGCAGCTTCGTGATCCGGCGCCTGGACTTCCGCATCGGCGACGGCGATTGGGCCGACATGTCGATGGTCGCCAACGACGTGCAGGTGCGCTTCAAGCTGGTGCTCGCCGGCGTCGCCGCACCCTGACCCGTACGAATCGCACCTTCCCCCTTCTTCCTTTTCCCACAGGAGTGACTCCGATGACGACCCTGCGCCCCGCCCTCGCCGCAGCCGCGGCCGTGGCATGCCTCGCGGCCGCCGTGCCCGTGCACGCCGCCACGTACGCGATCGACCCGACACACACCTTCGTGACCTTCGAGATTCCGCACTTCGGCACCTCGACCAACCGCGGCCGCTTCGACAAGAAGACCGGCAGCGTGCAGTTCGACCGCGCCGCGCGCACCGGCAAGGTCGAGATCTCGATCGACACCGCGTCGATCAACACCGGCGTGGGCCCCTTCAACGAACACCTGCGCAGCAAGGACTTCTTCGATGCCGCCAACCACCCGACGGCCACCTTCGTCGCCGAGCGCATGGTGTTCGACGGCGACAAGGTCGCCGAGGTGCCGGGACGGCTGACGCTGCGCGGCAGGACGCACCCGGTCACGCTGAAGGCGACCAACTTCAACTGCTACGACAACCCGATGTTCAAGCGCGAGGTCTGCGGCGGCGACTTCGTCGCCACGATCAAGCGCAGCCAGTTCGGTGTCGACTGGGGCCTCGAGATGGGTTTCCCCGACGAGGTGCGCCTGCTGGTGCAGGTCGAGGCGATCAAGCAGTAACGCCATCGCCGCCGGGGTCACCGCCGCCCCGGCCGACGCGGCGCCTCGATCGGCGCGACCATCGCGCATGCGCGCGATCGCCCCGGCCGTGTTCGCAGTTCTGTGCACGCTGGCCGGCCCGGCGGCCGCGGCGGTCTACGACCTCGACCCGGCGCACACCTTCGTGCACTTCGAGGTGCTGCACTTCGGCACCTCGACGATGCGCGGACGCATCGGCCCGGTGCGCGGCGCGGTCGACTTCGACCGCGGCGCCCGGCGTGGCCACGTGGGCCTGCGCATCCCGATGGCCAGCGTCGACACGGGCGTCGCCCCGTTCGACGCCCGGTTGAGGCGCGACGACCTGCTCGCTGCCGACGACCACCCCGAGGCCTTCTTCGTCGCCGCCGACTGGCGCTTCGACGGCGAGCGGCTTCGCGAACTGCGCGGCGAGCTGACGTGGCGCGGCATCAGCCGGCCGCTGGCGCTGCGCGCGCTGCACTTCGCGTGTCGCGACGACGCGCGGCAACGCACCGAGGTCTGCGGTGGCGACTTCGAAGCGCATCTGCACCGCAGCGAGTTCGGCGCCGATTTCGGATTGCCGTTCATCGCCGACCGCGTGCGGCTGGTGATCCAGGTCGAGGCGCTGCGCCGCTGAGCCGCTGCGCGGCCGCCGGGTTAGACCCAATTGCCCGACCGGCGACGCGCACAGAATACTGCAGCGGCAAGGCCGCACGCCTGCGCGTGCCGTGGCATGCGCCCGCGGGCCCCTCCCGCCCCGCCATCCAGCCCTCACAGGAGACCCCGACGATGACCGACAAGCCTTCCCACGCCGCTCGACCGACCGCCAAGCCCAAGGCCTCGCGCCGTCGCTTCATGGGCTCCGCCGTCGCCGGCGCCGCGGCGGTGGCCGCGCCGATGACCGCGGTGGCGCAGACCGTGTCGCTGCGCTTCCAGAGCACCTGGCCGGCGAAGGACATCTTCCACGAGTACGCCAACGACTTCGCGAAGAAGGTCAACGACATGGCGGGCAACCGCTTGAAGATCGAGGTGCTGCCCGCCGGCGCGGTGGTGCCGGCGTTCCAGCTGCTCGAGGGCGTGGCCAAGGGCACCCTCGACGGCGGCCACGGCGTCGTGGCCTACCACTACGGCAAGAACTCGGCACTGGCGCTGTGGGGCTCGGGCCCGTCGTTCGGCATGGACCCGAACATGCTGCTGGCCTGGCACTACTACGGCGGCGGCAAGCAGCTGCTCGACGAGATCTACAAGAGCCTGAACATCGACGTCGTTTCGTTCCTCTACGGGCCGATGCCGACGCAGCCGTTCGGCTGGTTCAAGAACCCGGTGGCCAAGGTCGAGGACGTCAAGGGCCTCAAGTTCCGCACCGTCGGCCTGGCGGTGGACATGTACACCGACATGGGCGTCGCGGTGAACCCGCTGCCCGGCGGCGAGATCGTGCCCGCGCTCGACCGCGGCCTGATTGACGGCGCCGAGTTCAACAACGCCTCGTCCGACCGCGTGCTCGGCTTCCCCGACGTGGTGAAGAACTGCATGCTGCAGAGCTTCCACCAGAGCGGCGAGCAGTTCGAGATCCTGTTCAACAAGGCCAAGTACGACGCGCTGCCCGGCGAGCTGAAGGCCATCATCGACTACGCGGTGCAGGCGGCCAGCGCCGACATGAGCTGGAAGGCGATCCAGCGCAACTCGCAGGACTACATCGAGCTGAAGAAGGCCGGCGTCAAGTTCTACAAGACGCCCGACGCGATCCTGCGCGCGCAGCTGGCGTCGTGGGACAAGATCATGGAGAAGCGGGGCGCCGAGAACGCGATGTTCAAGAAGGTGCTCGACAGCCAGCGCGCCTTCGCCGAGCGCGCCGGGTCGTGGTGGAACGACTACACCGTCGACTTCAAGATGGCCTGGAACCACTACTTCCGCCGCCGCAGCTGACCGGCCGGGCCGGCCGTCCAGGGGGCCACCGTTGCCGCAAGGCCGGTGGCCCTTCTTGTTGACGACGCCGAACGATTCCCCGAGGAGTACCCCGATGCAAGCCCTGCTGCTGGCCGTGGACCGGCTGTCGACCTGGATCGGCCAGGCCTTCGCCTGGCTGATCGTCGTGCTCACGTTGCAGATCAGCTGGGAGGTGTTCGCGCGCTACGTGCTGAACGACCCCGCCGACTGGGCGATCAACGCGCAGATCATGATGTACGGCACGCTGTTCATGATGGCCGGCGCGTACACGCTGAGCAAGAACGGCCACGTGCGCGGCGACGTGCTGTACGGCTTCTTCCGGCCGCGCACGCAGGCCACGATCGACCTGGTGCTGTACGTCGTGTTCTTCCTGCCCGGCATCGTCGCGCTGACCTGGGCCGGCTGGACCTACTTCAACGAGTCGCTGGCGATCCGCGAGAGCACGTTCTCGGCGACGCCGCTGCCGATGTACCCGTTCAAGTTCATGATCCCGTTCGCCGGGCTGATGCTGCTGCTGCAGGGTTTCGTCGAGATCGTGCGCTGCGTCGTGTGCCTGCGCGACGGGCATTGGCCGTCGCGCGAGCACGACGTCGAGGAGGTCGACGTCGACAAGCTCAAGGAGATGGTGCACGTGAAGGACGAGGACATCGCCGCGCTCGACGCCGTCGTCGTCGCGCACGAGGCCAGGCCGGGAGCCGCGCGATGAAGGTCCGCCGCGAACTGTGGTTCGGCTTCGGCCTGATGGGGCTGATCCTCGCGGGCATCGTCTACCTGCTGCTCGGCATCGAGCAGATGACCAACGGCCACTACGGCCTGCTGATGCTCGCGCTGGTGGTGGTGGCGATCATGCTCGGCTTCCCGACGGCGTTCACGCTGATGGGCATGGGCATGATCTTCGGCTTCTTCGCCTACCACTCGGGCGGCCAGACCGCGGCCGGCGCGGTCAAGCAGACGCTCGACCTGATGGTGCAGCGCGCGTTCTCGGTGATGAGCAACGACGTGCTGATCTCGGTGCCGCTGTTCGTCTTCATGGGCTACCTGGTCGAGCGCGCGAACCTGATCGAGAAGCTGTTCAAGAGCCTGCACCTGTCGATGGCGCGCGTGCCCGGCTCGCTGGCGGTGGCGACGCTGTTCACCTGCGCGATCTTCGCCACCGCGACCGGCATCGTCGGTGCGGTGGTCACGCTGATGGGGCTGCTGGCGTTCCCTCAGATGCTGCGCGCCGGCTACGACGTGCGCGTGTCCGCCGGCGCGATCACCGCCGGCGGCTGCCTGGGCATCCTGATCCCGCCGTCGGTGCTGCTGATCGTCTACGGCGCCACCGCCGGCGTGTCGGTGGTGCAGCTGTACGCCGGCGCGTTCTTCCCCGGCATCATGCTCGCCGGCCTGTACGTGCTGTACGTGATGCTGCTGGCCAAGGTGAAGCCTGCGCTGATGCCGCCGCTGACCGAAGACGAGCGCCGCGTCGAGCTGCCGGCGCCGCTGCGCGCGCTGGCGCAGGGCATCTCGACGCGGGCGCTGCCGGCGCTGCTGACCGCGCTGAAGGGCCGCCGCAACGCCGACGTGCCGGCGGGCTACCTGCTGCGCCAGCTGTTCGTCGCGCTGCTGCCGGCGCTGCTGTTCCTGCTGGTCACCGCGTGGAGCTGGCAGGCCAACACCTCCGTCGCGCCGGTCACGCCGACGGTCGAAGGGCTGACGCCACTGGGCCTCGGCGCCGACCGCGACGATGCACCCGGCGAAGGCGAGCTCGCCGAGCCGCCCGGCGCCGAAGGCCTCGCCGAGCCCCCCGGTGCCGGCCTGCAGGAGCCACCGGGCGCCGGCGGGAGCGACCTTCGGGAGCCGCCGGGTGCCGGTGGCACAGTGCAGGAGCCACCGGGTGCCGGTGGCGTGCAGGAGCCGCCCGGCGCCGGCCTGCAGGAGCCCGGCCGCGCGGCGGCGGGCGACGCCGGCGAGGCGGGCCGCCGCGCACCGACGACGGGCTGGTGGATCGGCGTCGGCGTCGGCGGCGCCGCGCTGCTGGCGTTCTACGCGCTGCTGAGCTTCCAGCGCCTCGAGATCTTCAAGATGCTGCTGTCGAGCTTCTTCCCGCTGATGGTCCTCATCCTGGCGGTGCTCGGCTCGATCGTCTTCGGGCTCGCCACGCCGACCGAGGCGGCGGCGGTCGGCGCGTTCGGCGGCTTCCTGCTGGCGGTGGCCTACAGGCAGTTCAACTGGACGATGCTCAAGGAGTCGGTGTTCCTCACCGCGAAGACCAGCGCGATGGTGTGCTGGCTGTTCGTCGGCAGCGCGATCTTCTCGGCGGCCTTCGCGCTGCTGGGCGGCCAGGAACTGGTCGAACGCTGGGTGATGAGCCTGAACCTGAGCAAGACCGAGTTCCTGATCCTCAGCCAGGTGCTGATCTTCATCCTGGGCTGGCCGCTGGAGTGGACCGAGATCATCGTCATCTTCATGCCGATCTTCATCCCGCTGCTCGACAACTTCGGCGTCGACCCGCTGTTCTTCGGCCTGCTGGTGGCGCTGAACCTGCAGACCGCGTTCCTCAGCCCGCCGGTGGCGATGAGCGCGTTCTACCTCAAGGGCGTCAGCCCGCCGCACGTCACGCTGAACCAGATCTTCGCCGGCATGCTGCCGTTCATGGGCATCCAGATCGTCGCCATCGTGCTGCTCTACGTGTTCCCCGAGATCGGGATGTGGCTACCGACCGTGCTGTACCGCTGAGCGCGCCCGGCGGCCTGGCCGCGCTCGCGGCCGTCGATGCGGCGCGCCGCATCGCCGACGGCACGCTCGCCGCGCTCGACTACGCCGACGCGCTGCTGGCGCGCATCGACGCCACCGAGCCGCGGCTGCACGCCTGGCAGCACCTCGACCCGGCGCACGTGCGCGCGCAGGCGCGTGCGATCGACGCGCGCCGCGCCGCCGGCGAGGCCTGCGGCCCCGCGATCGGCCTGCCGGTGGGGCTGAAGGACATCGTCGACACGCGCGACCTGCCCACCGAGAACGGCACCACGCTGCACGCCGGCCGCCAGCCGGCGCACGACGCGACGCTGGCGCGCCGGCTGCGCGCCGCCGGCGCGCTGGTGATGGGCAAGACGGTGACCACCGAGCTGGCCACCTACGCCCCGGGCCCCACGCGCAACCCGCACGACCCGGCGCACACGCCCGGGGGGTCGTCGAGCGGCTCGGCCGCCGCGGTGGCCGCAGGCCAGGTGCCGCTGGCGGTGGGCACGCAGACCAACGGCTCGGTGATCCGGCCGGCGTCGTTCTGCGGCGTGGTCGGCTACAAGCCGACGTTCGGCTGGATCGGCCGCAGCGGCGTGCTGACGCAGTCGCCGAGCTTCGACCAGATCGGCGTGTTCGCGCGCAGCGTCGCCGACGCCGCGCTGCTGGCCGAGGTGCTGGTCGGTGACGACCCCGACGACGGGGCGACGCAGTTGCGCGCCGCACCGCCGCTGCACGCCACCGCGATGCAGACGCCGCCGACGCCGCCGCGACTGGGCTGGGTGCCCACGCCGTTCTGGGACCGCGTCGCGCCCGACGCCGCGCTCGCCTTCGACGCGCTGCGGCGCTCGCTCGGCGGGCACGTCGCCGATGGCACGTTGCCGGCGCAGGCCGCGCAGGTGGTCGACTGGCACCGCGACGTGATGGAAGCCGAGATCGCCGGGTCGTACCACGACCTCTACGAGCGCGGGCGCGAGCGCCTGTCGGCGTCGCTGCGCGGACAGATCGAGCGCGGGCGGCAGGTCAGCGCGGTCGCGCACCGCTTCGCGCTGGCCGGCATCGCCCGCTTCGCCGACGACCTGGCGCCGGCGTTCGAGCGCTTCGACGCGCTGCTCACGCCGGCCGCCCCCGGCGAGGCGCCGGCCGGGCTGGCGTCCACCGGCGACCCGATCATGTGCACGCTGTGGACGGCCACCGGGCTGCCCGCGGTCACGCTGCCGCTGCTGCGCGGCGCCCACGGGCTGCCGATCGGCGTGCAGCTGGTCGCGCGGCGCGGCGGCGACGCCCGCCTGCTGCGCACCGCGCAGTGGCTGTGGCAGTGCTGCGCCCGCTGAGCCGACCGACGTGACCGGCGCCTTCACCCCCAGTGTCGACACGGCCAGGACGGTCTCGCACCCGGTCATGAACGGGCTGACCGTGCTCGAACGCGGGTGGCTGTCGTCGAACAACGTGCTGCTCGCCGGCGACGACGGCGGCGCGGTGCTCGTCGACAGCGGCCACTGCCGCCACGCCGCGCAGACCGTCGCGCTGGTGCGCCACGCGCTGCGCGGCGCGACGCTGGCGGCGGTCGTCAACACGCACCTGCATTCCGACCACTGCGGCGGCAACGCCGCGCTGCAGCGCGCGTTCGGCGCCAAGGTGTTCATCCCGCCGGGGCAGTGGCACGCGGCGGTCGACTGGGACGAAGACGCGCTGAGCTACCGCCCGACGCGGCAGCATTGCGAACGCTTCGAGCCGCACGGCACGGTGGCGCCGGGCGAGACGCTGCAGCTCGGCGACCGCCGCTGGCAGGTGCTGGCCGCGCCGGGGCACGACCCGCACTCGGTGGTGCTGTTCGACGACCGGCACGGCGTGCTGATCTCGGCCGACGCGCTGTGGGAGAACGGCTTCGGCGTGGTGTTTCCCGAGCTGGTCGGCGAGCCGGGTTTCGACGAGGTCGCGGCGACGCTGGAGCTGATCGCCGGTCTGGGCGCGCGCTGGGTCGTCCCCGGTCACGGCGCGCCGTTCAACGACGTGCCCGGCGCGCTGCAGCGCGCGCGCGCGCTGCTCGACCGCCTGCGCGCCGACCCGCAGCGCCACCGCCGCCACGCCGCCAAGGTGCTGCTCAAGTACCACCTGATGGAGGAGCGTGCGCAGAGCCTGCCGCGCCTGCTGCTGTGGGTCGGCGACACGCCGTACCTGCGCCGCGTGTGGCACGACCTCGGTCGCCCCGGCGGCAGCCTGCACGGCTGGGGCGAGTCGCTGGTGCACGAACTCGTTGCCGGCGCGGCGCTGCACGTGCGCGACGGGGTGGTGCACGACGGTCCGCCGACCTGAGCGCGGGTCCGATCGCCGCCGCGGTACCGCGGCGCGGCATCGCGATCCGCCCGCTCCCGGCGTGGCACCTGCACGGCCCTGCGCCTGCGGCCCGCGCGATACTCGTCGCCGGCACCGGCCACGCCGGACCGGCCCGCATCGCGGGCGAAGAAGGGAAGCGATGCCTCACGCCAACGCCCTGCGGGGCTTGCTCGCCACCGCCGTCGTCTGGCCCGCTGCGGCGCTCGCGCAACCTGCGACGCAGCAGGTCAGCCCGCCGGTGGCGCAGGTCTGGATCGACCTCGGCACGTCCACCGGCATGGCCGGCATGGGCGCGATGATGGGCATGGACGGCAGCCCGATGGCCGCGCTGGGCAGCCTGTTCGGCGGCGGGTCGAACGCGAAGAACGCGTTCGGCCACACGCGCACCGATCCGCCCGGGCGCTGGATGGACGTCACGCTGGCCACGCGCGCCAACCCCACGCTCGCGCAGGCCACGCACAGCGTGCCCGACGGTTCGGGGCTGGCGCCGACGCTGCAGCTGGTGTCGCCGAGGACGCAGAAGGCGCCTCCGCCCGAGCGCGACGACGAGGAGCCCGACGAGGGGCGCGAGGAACCGCGCGGCAAGTTCTCGCTGTACTGGGGTTGCGGCGAGGCGGTGCGTCCCGGCCAGCCGCGCACGGTCGACTTGGCGAAGACCCCGCTGCACGCGGCCGGTGCCGAACTGGCGCAGGTCCTCAAGGGCCGGCGGGCGACGCAGCGCGGCGCGCATGCCGCCGTCGGCCGGCCGGCCTGGCCCAACCAACAGGACGCGCGCATGCTGCCGGCCCAGGCCACCCTGGTCGGCGAGCACGCCTTCGCCGGCAGTGGCGTGCCCGACGGGTTGCGCTTCAGGCTGCCCGCCGCGCAGGACCTGATGCCCCCGCTGGCGATCGCGCAGACTGAGGCCGGCGGCGCCACGCGACTGGGCTGGACGGCGCTGCCGCACGCGCGCGCCTACTTCCTGATGGCGATGGGCCAGAAGGACGGCGAAGAGGCTCACATGGTGATCTGGACCTCCAGCGAACTGCCCGACAGCGGATTCGGCCTGCTCGACTACCAGACCAACGCCGCCGTCGACCGCTGGCTGCGCGACAAGGTGCTGCTCGCGCCGACCGTCACCGAGTGCGCGGTGCCGCGCGGCATCTTCGCCGCGGGCGGCGCGATGCTGCGCGCGATCGCCTACGGCAGCGAACTGAACCTGGCCCAGCCGCCGCGGCCCACCGACCCGAAGGTGGCGTGGGAGCCGCAGTGGGCGGTGAAGGTGCGCGTGAAGTCGACCACCATGGCGATGCTCGGCGTCGACGTCGGTGGCGAAGATCGCCAGCGGCCGCCGGACGCCGAGGCGCCCCCTGCCGAGGACAAGCCGCGCCTGCTGCCCAAGGCCAGCGACCTGCTGCGCGGCATCCTCGGGCGCTGAGGCCCGGGCGGGCGCGACAATGCGCGCTCCGATTCGAACAGGAGCAGTCCATGCAAAACGCCTATGGCTTCGGCAAGACCGTCGCGATGTCCTTCGACGACGCGGTCGCACGCGTGACCTCGGCGCTGGCCGCCGAGGGGTTCGGCATCCTCACCGAGATCGACGTCGCGGCGACGATGAAGAAGAAGCTCGACCACGACATGCCGCCGTACCGCATCCTCGGCGCGTGCAACCCGCCGTTGGCGCGCCAGGCGATCGAGGCCGAGCCGACGATCGGCCTGCTGCTGCCGTGCAACGTCGTCGTGCGCCAGGACGCCGCCGGCGCGGTGCAGGTCGAGTTCATGGACCCCGACGCGATGCGCCGGCTGTCCGACAGCGCGGCGCTGGCGCAGGTCGCGGCGCAGGTGCGCGAGCGGCTGCAACGCGTGATGGCCGCGCTCTGACGGCCCGGCGCGCGCTCGGCGCGCGTCACAATGCGCCGATGGAACCGCGCCCCGGCCCGCCCGTGCCCGTCGCGGCGCTGCGCACGCTGATCGCCTCGCTCGAGGACGGGCTGCTCGAACGCGACGCCGCGGTGCGGCTGGCGCTGCTCGCCGCGCTGGCCGGCGAACACGTGCTGCTGATCGGCCCGCCCGGCACCGCGAAGAGCGAGCTGGCACGCCGGCTGCACCGCGCGTTCGCCGACTGCCGCTACTTCGAGCGGCTGCTCACGCGCTTCTCGACGCCCGAAGAGCTGTTCGGCCCGCTGTCGCTGAAGGCGCTCGAGGCCGACCGCTACGAGCGCCTGGTCGACGGCTACCTGCCCACCGCCGGCGTGGCCTTCCTCGACGAAGTGTTCAAGGCCAACTCGGCGATCCTCAACGCGCTGCTGACGCTGCTCAACGAGCGCGAATTCGACAACGGCGCCGGCCGCGCGCGCACGCCGCTGATCAGCGTGGTCGGCGCCAGCAACGAGGTGCCCGCCGACGAGGCGCTGCTCGCGTTCTACGACCGCTTCCTCGTGCGCGTGCCGGTGCAGCCGGTCAGCGACGCGGCGTTCGACGCGTTGCTCGCGCTGGCGCCCGGCGATGCCGCGCCGGTGCCGCTGAGCGCCGCCGCGCGCGACGCGGTGCGGCAAGCGCGCGACCGCGTCGCGCTCGGCGACGACTTGCGCGACGCGCTGCACGCGCTGCGCGCGCGGCTGCGCGACGACGGCATCGCGGTGTCCGACCGTCGCTGGCGCCAGTTCGTCGGCCTGCTGCGCACCGCGGCGGCCACCGAGCACCGCGCCACGGTCGACGCGTTCGACCTGTGGCTCGCGCCTTACGTGCTGGCGCACGAGCCGGCGCAGCAGCCGGCGCTGGTGGACTGGTTCGTCGAGCGCGTCGCCGACGCCGCGCCGCACGACCTGCCGTGGCTGGCGCGCGCCGTCGAGGCGTTCGAGCGGCAGCTCGAGATCGAACGTTCGCTGCCCGCCGACGAAGGCGACGACGCGGCGGGCAAGATCGCGCTGGCGCGCGCGGTCGGCGGCGCGCAGCCCGAGGGCGGCATGCTGCGCATCGTCGCCGAGGCGCTCGAGCAGCGCCTGCGCCGGCGTTTCAGCCCGGTGCACGTCGACGCGCGCTGCGCCCAGGTCGACGCGGTGGCCGCCGACGCGCGCCGTGCGCGCGACGAGGCGCAGGCGCGCCTGACTGCGCTGCGGGCGAGGCTGGCCGACCGGCTGTGGCTGCCCCCGACGCTGGCCGACCGGCTGCGGCGGGGCCCGGCGGCGACGCTGGCGCAGGCACAGGCGCTGCTCGACCGCCTGGCCGCGGTGCGCGACGGGTTCGCCGCGCTGCCAGTCGACCCGGCGCTGGCCGGTGAAGCCCCGGCGCCGGTGGTGCTGGCGGCCCCGGCCTGACCGCGCGTGACCCCGCGCGACGCGCCCTACCACCGGCTCGCGAACCTGCCGCGCGCGCTGTGGCTGGCGGCGCTGACGACCAGCGGCGGCAGCGCCGCGCGGCGGCTGGCGGACCTGCCGCGCTGGCGCGACGCGCTCGAGGCCGGCGTGCTGCCGCCGCCCGAAGCCGACTGCGGCGACGCGCCGCTGTTCGGTGCACTGCGCGAAGCGGTCGGCGAACTCGACCTGCCGTCGCTCGCGCGCGGCGTGCCGGCGCTGGCCGAGCAGGTGCTGCGCACGCTGCTGTGGCACGCCGACCGCGTGATCGACCGCGCGGTGCACGAGCCGCGCGACGCCGCCGTCGCACGCGCGGTGCGCGACTTCCGCGACGAGTGGCGCATCGAGCGCGCCGACCGCGACGAGGCGCTGGCGCTGCTGCAGGGGCTCGGCGACCTGGCCCGGCTGCGCTGGGACGAACTGCAGGGGCTGTGGCGGCGCCGCGAGTGGCGCGAGGCGCAGCGGCTGGCCGCGCTGCTCGGGCGCGCGCCGGCGCTGGTCGAGTTGCTGCGCCGGCTCGGCCGCCGCGAGGTGGCCGTCGTGCCGCGAGCGCCGGCGCCGCTGCCGCAAGCGGGCCGCGCCGCGCCGGTGCCGCTGGTCGCGATCGAGACCCGGCTGCCCGACGCCCCCGGCGAGATCACCGGCATCCGGCTGTCGGACCGGCTCGAGCGCCAGCTCGCCGCCGAGGCGGCGCTGATGCACCACCCGGTCGGCCACAAGCTGTGGCGCGCGCGCCGCGCCGAGTCGCGCCTGCTGACCTGGGAGAGCGAGGCGGTGCTGGTCGACTGGCGCGCCGACCCGGCGGCGCGACCGCGCACGCCGGCGGCGCCGGCGTCGCCGCCGCCGCTGCAGCGCGGGCCGATCGTCGTGTGCCTCGACACCTCGGGTTCGATGGCCGGCGCGCCCGAGCAGCTGGCCAAGGCGCTGGTGCTGCAGGCGCTGCGCACCGCGCACGCCGAGCGGCGCGGCTGCAAGCTGATCGCGTTCGGCGGCCCCGGCGAGATCGTCGAGCGCGACCTCGACGACGGCGCCGCCGGGCTGCACGCGCTGGCCGACCTGCTCGGCCAGGGCTTCGACGGCGGCACCGACGTGCAGGGGCCGATCGAACGAGCGGTCGAGACGGTGCACGCCGCCGCCGGCGCCGCGCGCTGGGCCGGCGCCGACCTGCTGATCGTCAGCGACGGCGAGTTCGGCTGCACGGCGGCCACGCTCGAGCGGCTCGACGCGGCGCGCGACGCGCTGGGCCTGCGCGTGCAGGGCATCCTGATCGGCGACCGCGAGACGATGGGGCTGCTCGAGGTCTGCGACGACATCTTCTGGGTGCGCGACTGGCGCCGCTTCGGCGGCGACGCCGCCGGCGACTTCTCGCCGGTGCACAGCCGCAGCCTGACCGCGATGTACTTCCCGAACGCGCTGAGCGAGCGCGCGGCGCGGCACCGCAAGGGTTGACCCGGGACGCGGGGGCGGCGCCGCGTCGCCGCCGGCTGCAGCCTGTGCCGCGGGTGCGGCAGCCCGTCGCAGCGCCGTGGCCGCGGCACGGCCCGGCTCGCTACAGTGCGCCACGCACCGAACACCGGCACCCGATGAACGCCACGTCCCCGCCCCCCTCGCCACCGGCGCCCCCCGCCGCGCCGGCTTCGCCCGGGCGCTGGCAGCACGCTGGCGGCGCGCTGGTGCGCGGCTTCCACGCCTACGCCAACTGGCTCGTCGGCATCAGCTGGAAGCGCTTCATCGTGCTGTCGGTGCTGCTGCTGATCGTCGTCAACATCGTCGCCGAGATCCCGCCGTTCAGCTGGACCGTCAGCGAGACGGTCACCGAGCGGCCACCGCGCGCCGCGGCGGTGAAGCCACCGCCGGCGCCGCTGCCGCCGGCCCCGCCGGCGCCGGCCGGCGACCGCGAGCCGCTGATCAAGATCGAGCGCCCGGGGCGCGACGGCGACGGCGTCGAGATCTCGATCGGCGAGAAGGGCATCCGCATCAAGCCCAGCGCCCGGTCTGCGGGCGGCGCGTCCGGCGACGCCGCCGCACGCGCCGCCGAGGCGGCGTCGGCCGCCGAAACCGCCGCCGCACAGGCCGCCAGCGCCGCCGAGGCAGCGTCCGGCATCGAGATCCGCCTGCCGCCGGGCACGAGCGAGGCGGTGCGCGAGGCCGTCGAGGAGGTGCGCCGCGAGGTGCTCGACGCGGCCGAGGAGGCCCGGCGCGACGCCGAGGAGGCGGTGCGCGACGCCGAGCGCGCCGTGCGCGAGGCCGGCGAGGCGGCGAAGGAGGCGGCGCGCGACGCGGCCCCGCGCATCCGCGTGACCAAGGTGCGGCTGGGCGACTTCCTGCCCGACCTCGCGCTGATCTGGATCTTCGGCTCGATGATCCTGAAGATCACCTACAAGGGCCGCATGCAAGCCGAGGTCAAGGCGGCGATGGCCACCGAGACCGCCGAGGCCGAGCAGCTCAAGCGCCAGCTCGTCGAAGCGCGCATGGCGGCGATGCAGGCGCAGGTCGAACCGCACTTCCTGTTCAACACGCTGGCGTCGATCGACCACCTGATCGAGACCGACCCGCCGCGCGCCAGCCAGATGCAGAAGCACCTGATCGCGCTGCTGCGCGCCAGCATGCCGACGATGCGCGAGACGCAGGTCGGCGCGGTGCGCGAGCTCGGCCGCGAGATGGCGGTGATCCGGCCGTACCTCGAGATCCTGAAGATGCGCATGGAGGACCGGCTGCAGCTCGACACCTGCGTGCCCGCCGGGCTGCTGACCGCCGAGTTCCCGCCGATGATGCTGCAGACGCTGGTCGAGAACGCGATCAAGCACGGGCTCGAGCCCAAGCCCGAAGGCGGCACGCTGCGCGTGTGCGCCGAGGTCGTCGACGGCCGCCTCGAGGTGACGGTGGCCGACACCGGCGTGGGCTTCGGCGCCGCCGACACCGCCGGCACCGGCGTCGGGCTGGAGAACATCCGCGAGCGGCTGAGGCTGCTGTACGGCAGCCGCGCGTCGCTGACCATGGCCGCCCAGCCCGGCGGCGGCACGGTGGCGACGATCGCCGTGCCCTACGTCGCGCGCGCGCGCGCCGAGGGCGGCGAGGCGTGAACGACGTGCCGCGCCTGCTGCTCGCGGCGCTGGCGCTGCTGGTGCTGGCCAGCGCGCTGGCGGTGGCCGCCTGGCTCGTCTGGGGCCCGCCAATGGACCAGGTGCAGGTGATCGTCGACGGGCGCGAGTGGCAGCTGCCGCCGATGCACGTCGGCCACTGGCTGGTCGCCGCCGCGGCGCTGGTGCTGGTGTTCGCGCTGCTCGTGGTGCTGCTGCCGCTGGTGCTGCTGCTGGCCGTCGGGGTGCCGCTGCTGGTGGCCGGCGTCGTGCTCGCGGTGGTGCTGTCGCCGCTGTGGCTGCTCGTGCTGCTGCTGTGGTGGCTGTGGCGACGTGATCGACCCGCCGCGCCGCCGCACGCACAATGAGTGCGATGGACGCCCCCACCGCCGTGATCGCCGACGACGAACGCCTGATGCGCGAGCAGCTGCGCGCGCGGCTGGCCGAGGTCTGGCCCGAGCTGACGGTCGTCGCCGAGGCGCGCAACGGGCAGGAGGCGGTCGAGCTGGTCGCGTCGCACCGCCCCGACCTGGTGTTCCTCGACATCCGCATGCCCGGGCTGACCGGCGTGGAGGCGGCGCGGCGCATCGCGCAGCTCGAAGCCGATCCGGGCTGGCCCGACGACCGGCCGCTGCCCGAGATCGTGTTCATCACCGCCTACGACCAGTACGCGGTCGAGGCCTTCGAGCAGGGCGTGGCCGACTACGTGCTCAAGCCCGCCGAACGCGAGCGGCTGCAGCGCACGGTGCAGCGGCTGCGGGCGCGGCTGGCGCGTCGCGAGGGCGCGCCGCAGGCGCACGACGCCCCCGCCGCCGCACCGCTGCAGCAGCTGCTGCACAAGCTGGCCGCCGGCATGGGCCAGCCGAAGAGCTACCTGAAGTGGATCCAGGCCAGCGTCGGCGACACGATCCGCATGATCCCGGTCGACGAGGTGCTGTTCTTCGTCAGCGACGAGAAGTACACGCGCGTGCAGACCGCGGCCTTCGAGGCGCTGATCCGCAAGCCGATCAAGGAACTGGTCGACGAGCTCGACCCCGAGGTGTTCTGGCAGATCCACCGCAGCACGCTGGTCAACACGCGCCACGTCGCCGGCGTCACGCGCGACTTCCGCGGCCGCCAGCTCGTCGCGGTGCACGGCAGCACCGAGAAGCTCGAGGTCAGCCGCAGCTACACCGGGCTGTTCAAGAGCATGTGAGCGCCGGCGCGGGCACGCCGGTGCGGCGTGCGGGTTCGCCGCGGCGGTAAACGCCGCCGCGCGCACCGGCGTTAGCATGCATCAGGAGGTCCTCCCGCCATGGTCACCGATGCCCGCCCCGGCAACCCCCTTCGCAGGCACCGACGCGTGTGGCTCGGCGCGGTCGCGCTGGCCGCGGCGGCGCTGCTCGCCGGCTGCGCCACCGGCCCCGAGGTGCGCACGACGGTCGAACGCGGCACCGACCTGTCGCGCTACCGCACGTTCGCCTTCGTCAGCCCGCTGGGGACCGACCGCGCCGGCTACCAGACCCTCGTTTCGCAGCACCTGAAGGCGTCGACGCGGCGCGAGCTCGAGGCGCGCGGACTGCGCCACGACGAGGCGGCGCCGCAGCTGCTGGTCAACTTCCACGCCGCGCTGGCCGAGCGCGTGCGCGTGAGCCCGGCGTCGGCGATGGTCGGCTTCGGCTACTACGGCTACCGCCGCGGGCTCTACGCCGGCTGGCCGATCTGGGCCGAACGCGCCGAGGTGACGACCTACCAGGAAGGCACGGTCAACATCGACCTCGTCGACGCGCAGCGCAAGCAGCTGGTGTGGGAGGGCATCGTCGTCGGCCAGGTCACGCCGAAGGCGATGGACGACCTCGAGCGCTCGCTCGACCAGGCGGTGGTCGCGGCGTTCGCGAAGTTCCCGCTGCCGCCGCGCTGAGCCGCCGGCTCAGCCGCCGTCGACCGGCGCCGGCGCCGTCGCGGCGAGCTGCGCGCGCAGCTGCTTCAGCCGCTCCCTCGGATCGACCTTCGGCTGCGTCTCGCCCAGCTTCATCTCGGCGATGAAGCGGCTGGGCACGCCGGCCACGGTGTCGCGGCCGCGCTTGCGCCGCCGCAGCGTGCTCACCGCCAGCGTGCGCTGCGCGCGCGTGATGCCCACGTACATCAGCCGGCGCTCCTCCTCGAGCCGCTGGGGCGTCGTCTCGTCGTCGTCGGAGCGAAAGGGCAGCAGCCCCTCGTTGACGCCGGCGAGGAACACGTGCGGCCACTCGAGCCCCTTGGCCGCGTGCAGCGTCGACAGCGTGACCACGTCCTGCTGCGCGTCGCGTTCGGCCAGGCTGAGGATCACGCTGATCGTCTGCGCCACCTGCAGCACCGACTGGCGCTCGGTCTCGAAGGTGCCGGCGTCCTGCACGATGTCGCCGCCGCAGCGCCGCGCGATCCAGTCGACGAAGTCGACCACGTTGGTCCAGCGCGCGGCGGCGAGCCGCGCGCTGTCCTCGCCGTCGTGCAGGTGCTGCTCGTAGCCGATGTCCTTCAGCCAGTCGAGCAGCAGCGCGCGCGCCGCCTCGGCACCCTCGGTGTGGCGCGCGCGGTACTCGAGGTCGGCGACGTATCGGCCGAACTCGTGCAGCGACCCCAGCGCCTTGGCGCCCAGCGCGGTCTCGAGCGTCGGTGCCGACAGCGCCTCGTACAGGCTGCACCTGCGCTGCGCGGCGAACTCGCCGAGCCTGCCCAGCGTGGTGTGGCCGATGCCGCGCTTGGGCGTACTCACCGCGCGCAGGAACGCCGGGTCGTCGTCGGGGTTGACGAGCAGACGCAGCCAGGCGGTGAGGTCCTTGATCTCGGCGCGGTCGAAGAAGCTGGTGCCCCCCGAGACCTTGTACGGGATCTGCGCCGCGCGCAGCTTCTGCTCGAAAGCCTTGGCCTGGTGGTTGGCGCGGTACAGCACCGCGAAGTGAGAGAACTTCGCCGCCGCGCCCTGCCCGCGCAGCGACTGGATCAGCGCCACCGCGCGCTCGGCCTCGTGCTCCTCGCCGTCGCACTCGAGCACGCGCACCGGCTCGCCGTCGCCGAGCGCGCTCCACAGCTTCTTGTCGAACAGCTTCGGGTTGGCGGCGATGACCGCGTTCGCCGCGCGCAGGATGTGGCCGGTCGAGCGGTAGTTCTGCTCCAGCGCGATGACCTTCAGCCGCGGGTAGTCCTGCGGCAGGCGCTTCAGGTTGTCGAGCGTCGCGCCGCGCCAGCCGTAGATGCTCTGGTCGTCGTCGCCGACGGCGGTGAACACGCCGCGCTCGCCGACCAGCGCCTTGAGCAGGTCGTACTGCACCGCGTTGGTGTCTTGCACCTCGTCGACCAGCACGTGGCGAAAACGCTCGCGCCACTTGTCGCGCACCGCGACGTCGCGCTGCAGCAGCGCCAGCGGCAGCCCGATCAGGTCGTCGAAGTCGACCGCCTGGTACGCGGCGAGCCGCTCCTGGTAGCGCTGCATCACCCGCGCGGCGACCGCTTCGTCGTCGTCGGCCGCGGCGGCCGCCGCCTGCGCCGCGTCCAGGCCCTGGTTCTTCCACAGGCTGATCGTCCACTGCCAGCGCCGCGCGACTTTCGCGTCGGTGGTGCCGACGTCGCGCAGCACGCCGAGCACGTCGTCGGCGTCGAGGATCGAGAAGTTCGGCTTCAGCCCGATCGCCGGCCCGTCCTCGCGCAGCAGGCGCACGCCCAGGCTGTGGAAGGTCGACACCACCAGGGTCTTGGCCGCGCGCGCGCCGACCAGCGCGCGGGCACGCTCGCGCATCTCGACGGCGGCCTTGTTGGTGAAGGTGATCGCGGCGATCTGCGCCGGCTCGAGCCCGGTGGCCAGCAGGCGCGCGATCTTGTGCGTGATCACGCGCGTCTTGCCCGAGCCGGCGCCGGCCAGCACCAGGCAGGGGCCGTGCAGGTGGTGCACGGCGTCGAGCTGGGCAGGGTTCAGGCGTTCGGTCGCGTCGGCCATCGGCTCAGGCAAAGGGGGCGGATGATAGCCAAGCGCGGCGCTTCGACACCGGCGCGACGGCGTCAGTCGCGCCCCGCGCGCTGCGGCTCGACGTCGGGCGCAGCGGGCGCCGAGCGGCGCAGGAACCGGCGCACGACCCAGGCCAGCACGGCCAGCGCGACGATCACCGCGAACACCGCGTACGGGTGCAGCGCCGCGGCCCAGGCGTCGACCTGGTCGAGGAAACGCGCGTAGACGACGATCGCCAGCGCGGTGGCCGACAGCACGACCGCGAGGTTCAGCGCCACGCGCAGGCCGAGCAGGAAACCGATGATCGCGCCGACCACCGGCCCGGTCATCCAGAAGGGCATGAAGACGAACACGAACAGACCGGCGATGCCGAAGCGGCGCACGCCGCCGCGGCCCGACTCGGCCGCGGCGCGCAGGCGCTCGAGCATCGGCGCGATGCGCCGCGTGTCGATCAGCTCGCGCCAGCCCAGCACGAACAGCGGGTAGACCACCAGCACCTGCGCGGTCTCGACGAACACGTTGACCAGCACGACCTCGAGCATGCCCAGGTCGCGGGCGATGCCGTAGCTCATGCCGGCTGCACGCCCGACGACGAGGTTCAGTCCGATCACCGCCGCGTAGTCGAGCGTGGCCACCGGCGCCAGCATCAACCCGACGCCGACCGCCGCGGCGATCGCCAGCGCCATCGCCAGGCCGACGGCGAGCAGCCGGCCCTCGGCGCTGGCGAGTAGGCGCCGCCATCCGGGCACCGCGGCGGGCATGTCGTGCGGCGGGGCAGGCGGGTGCGGCGGTGGGTGCGGCATGTCGGCGCGTCCGGCAGGCGCGCATCATGCCCGCGCCGCGACCCCGGGTTGCGATACTCCGCCCCCGATGACCGCCGTCCTCGCGATCACCGTGCCGTTCTTCGCGCTCGTGCTCGCGGGTTACCTCGCCGCGCAGCGCCGCCTGCTGCCCGAGGCCGCGATCCCGGGGCTCAACGCCTTCGTGCTGTACTTCGCGCTGCCGTGCATGCTGTTCCGCTTCGGCGCCGGCACGCCGATCCTTGACCTGCTCAACCCCGCGGTGCTCGCGGTGTGGGTGCTGTGCGCGCTGCTCGTCGTGTTCGTCACGATCGCCTTCACGCTGGGCCCGGCGGTGCACCTGAAGGACGCGGCGTTCGGCGCGCTGGTGGCCGCGTTCCCGAACACCGGCTTCATGGGCGTGCCGCTGCTGGCCGCGCTGATGGGGCCGGCCGGCGTGGGCCCGATGATCACGCTGCTGCTGGCCGACCTGTTCGTCACCTCGTCGCTGTGCATCGCGCTGGCGCAGGCGCACGACGCCAGCGGTCACGGCGCGCGCGACGCGGCGCTGAAGACGCTGCGCGGCACGCTGGCCAACCCGCTGCCCTGGGCCATCGCGGCCGGCGCGCTGTTCTCGGTGGCCGGGCTGGCGCTGCCGGGGCCGATCGACGCGGTGGTGAAGATGCTCGCCGACGCGGCCACGCCGGTGGCGCTGTTCACGATCGGCGCGGTGCTGTGGCGCGCCGGCCAGCACGCGCACACGCGCACGCCGCCGGGGCGCTACCTGCCGGTGGCGGCGATCAAGCTGTTCCTGCACCCGCTGCTGGTGTTCGCGGTGGGCGCCGCGGCGGTGCGCCTGGGCGCGCCGCTGTCGGCGTTCCAGCTCGCGGTGATGACGCTGGCCGCCGCGCTGCCCAGCGCGAGCAACGTGTCGCTGCTGGCCGAGCGCTACGGCGCCGACAATGGCCGCGTCGCGCGCATCATCCTCGCGTCGACGGCGGCGGCCTTCGTCAGCTTCACGCTGCTGGCGACGCTGCTGGGGGTTCAGGCGCGCGGCTGAGCGTACGCCGCTGCGCCGCGCGTCAGTCGACGCCGCGCGCGCGGTCGGCGGCGAAACGTTCGCGCAACGCCGCGAACGTGCCGGCGTCCAGCGCGGCGCGCACCTCGCGCATCAGGTTCAGGTAGTAGTGCAGGTTGTGGATGGTCGCCAGCATCGGCGCGAGCATCTCGCCGCAGCGGTCGAGGTGGTGCAGGTAGGCGCGGCTGAAGCCGCCGCGCACGCTGCCGTCGGGCAGCGTCGTGCCGCGGCACGCGTAGCAGGTGCAGGTCTCGTCGAGTGCTCGCGTGTCGGCCCGGTGCTTCGCGTTGCGGATCTTCAGGTCGCCGAAGCGCGTGAAGAGATGCCCGTTGCGCGCGTTGCGCGTGGGCATCACGCAGTCGAACAGGTCGACGCCGTTGGCCACGCCGTCGACCAGGTCCTCGGGCGTGCCCACGCCCATCAGGTAGCGCGGCTTGCCCTGCGGCAGCCGGTGCGGCGTGTGCGCGACGAGGCGGCGCATGTCGTCCTTCGGTTCGCCGACGCTGACGCCGCCGACCGCGTAGCCGGGCAGGTCGAGCTCGGCCAGCGCCGCCACCGACGCCTCGCGCAGCGGCTCGTACATGCCGCCCTGAACGATGCCGAACAGCGCGTTCGGGTTGGCCAGGCGCTCGAACTCGGCCTTCGAGCGCCGGGCCCAGCGCAGGCTCAGCTCCATCGACGCGCGCGCCTCGTGCTCGGTGGTCACGTGGCCGGCGGTCTGGTAGGGCGTGCACTCGTCGAACTGCATCACGATGTCCGAGTTCAGCACCGTCTGGATCTGCATGCTCAGCTCGGGCGTGAGGAACAGCTTGTCGCCGTTGACCGGCGACGCGAAGTGCACGCCCTGCTCGGTGATCCTGCGGCCCTTGCCGTCGGCGCCGCCCAGGCTCCAGACCTGGAAACCGCCGCTGTCGGTGAGGATCGGACGCTGCCAGCCCTCGAAGCGGTGCAGCCCGCCGAAGGCGCGCAGCACGTCCAGCCCCGGGCGCATCCACAGGTGGAACGTGTTGCCGAGGATGATCTGCGCGCCCATCGCCTCGAGGTCGCGCGGCAGCACGCCCTTGACGGTGCCGTAGGTGCCCACCGGCATGAACTGCGGCGTCTCGACGACGCCGTGGTTGAGCGTGAGCCGGCCGCGGCGCGCGTGGCCGTCGGTGGCGAGGATCTCGAAGCGCAGCATGACGCGGATTGTCGCCGCCGCCCCGTCCCACGACGGCGGAGTGCAGGAGCGGGACTCCACGCGTTGCAGACGGTCACGGCGTGATCGCCGCGCGTCCTTCGACGCTCGCGCGCCAGCGCCAGTGGGTGGCTGTCCACCGTCGTGGCGTGCGAGCGGCGCAGTGCGCGACGCATCGACGACCGGGTCGCCGGGGTGCCCTGTGCAGTGAAGTCATGGAGGAGGCGCCTGCCGAAGGCGGGCGCCGGGGGACATGAGCGCAACAGGGCACCCCGGCGGCCCGCTCGCGCGCCTACGGCCGCAGGCCACGCGACCGCTGAAGGACCACAACGTGCCGAACCCGCTGCCGGCACCAGCGCCTGCAGCGAGCGCCTCAGGCCCGCGCCAGCAGCATCGCGTCGCCGTAGCTGAAGAACCGGTACCGCGCCTCGACGCCATGCCGGTACAGCGCCATCACGTGCTCGTGGCCGGCGAATGCGGCCACCAGCATCAGCAGCGTGCTCCTGGGCAGGTGGAAGTTGGTGATCAGCAGGTCGACGACGCGGAACGTGAAGCCGGGCGTGATGAACAGGTCGGTCTCGCGCGCGCCGGCTTCGAGCCGACCCGACAGCGCCGCCGACTCGAGCGCGCGCAGCGTCGTCGTGCCGGCGGCGACGATGCGCCCGCCGGCGGCGCGCGTGGCCTCGATCGCGGCCACGGCGTCGGCGCCGACCTCGAACCACTCGCTGTGCATGCGGTGTTCGGCCAGCCGCTCGCTGCGCACCGGCTGGAACGTGCCGGCGCCCACGTGCAGCGTCACCGCGGTGCGCTGCACGCCGCGTGCGTCGAGCGCGGCCAGCAAGTCCCCGTCGAAGTGCAGCGACGCGGTGGGCGCGGCCACCGCGCCCGGGCGACGCGCGAACACGGTCTGGTAGCGCTGCGCGTCGTCGGCGGTGTCGGCGTGCGTGATGTAGGGCGGCAGCGGCACGTGGCCGTGCGCGTCGAGCAACGCCAGCGGCTCGGACGGAAAGCGCAGCTGGAACAGCGAGCCGTCGGGCCCGCCGCGGCCCAGGACCTCGGCGTCGAATGCCTCGGCGAAGCGGATGGTCGACCCCGGCTTCGGTGACTTGCTCGCGCGCAGCTGCGCCAGCACCTCGCGGCCCGGCAGCACGCGCTCGATCAGCGCCTCGACCGCGCCGCCGGTGGGCTTCTCGCCGTACAGGCGCGCCTTGATCACGCGCGTGTCGTTGAACACGAGCAGGTCGGCCGGCTCGAGCAGCGCGGGCAGGTCGCTGAACACGCGGTCGACCGGCACGGCACCGCGGCCGTCGAGCAGCCGCGACGCGCTGCGCTGCGGCGCGGGGTGCTGCGCGACCAGCTCGCCCGGCAGGGCGAAGTCGAAGTCGCTGAGGGCGAATGTGCGCGTCGTCGTCATGGCGGGTCGAAGCCAGTGCCTCAAGACTACACCGCGGCAGAATGGTTCCATGGCCGCCGCCGACGGCGCTCCGCCGCCCCCCGCCGCAAAGCCGGCTGCGAAGCCCGCTGCCAAGTCCGCCCCGCAGCGCGCGCTCGACAGGCTCGGGCTAGTCGGCGACGTCGACCTCGCGCTGCACCTGCCGCTGCGCTACGAGGACGAGACGCGCCTGTGGCGCATCGCCGACCTGCGCGAAGGCGCCACGGCGCAGGTCGAAGGCGTCGTGCGCGACGCGCGCGTCGAGACGCGCGCGCGACGCCAGTTCGTCGTGCACCTGGACGACGGCAGCGGCGAGCTCGTGCTGCGTTTCCTGCACTTCTACCCGTCGCACCGCAAGCTGCTCGCGCCGGGGACGCGCGTGCGCGCGATGGGCGAGGTGCGCGGCGGCTTCCTCGGCCGCGAGATGGTGCACCCGACGTGCCGCGCGGTCGAACCCGGCGCGCCGCTGCCGGCGACGCTGACGCCGGTGTACCCGACCACCGCGGGGCTGCCGCAGGCCTACCTGCGCAAGGTCATCGCCTCGGCGCTGGCGCGTGCGCCGCTCGACGACCCCTGGCCCGCCGCGGCGCGCGCCGCGTGGTGGCCGCCGGGGCTGCCGTCGCTGCCCGAGGCCCTGCAGTTCCTGCACCACCCGCCGCCGCGCACGCCGCTGGCCACGCTCGACGACCGCAGCCACCCGGCGTGGCAGCGCCTGAAGTTCGACGAGCTGCTCGCGCAGCAGCTGTCGCAGCGCCTGGCACAGCGCGAGCGCGCGGCGCTCGCGGCACCGGCGCTGCGCGCCGCGCGCGGCGGGCTGCCCGAGCGGCTGCTCGCGGCCCTGCCGTTCACGCTGACCGCGGCGCAGCGCCGCGTGGTCGACGAGATCGCCGACGACCTGGCGCGGCCGCAGCCGATGCACCGGCTGCTGCAGGGCGACGTCGGCTCGGGCAAGACGGTGGTCGCTGCGCTGGCCGCGGCGGTGGCGATCGACGCCGGCTGGCAGTGCGCGCTGATGGCGCCCACCGAGATCCTCGCCGAACAGCACTTCGGCAAGCTGGTGCACTGGCTCGAGCCGCTGGGCGTCGGCGTGGCGTGGCTCAGCGGCAGCCGCAAGGGGCGGGCGCGGCACGAGATGCTCGCGCGCATCGCCGGCGGCCAGGCGCGGCTGGTGGTCGGCACGCACGCGGTGATCCAGCACGACGTCGCGTTCGCGCGGCTGGGGCTGGCGATCGTCGACGAGCAGCACCGCTTCGGCGTCGCGCAGCGGCTGGCGCTGCGGCACAAGCTCGACGACGCGGCGCCGGCGACGGGCCACCCCGAGCCGGCGAGCGCCCCCTCGCCGGGCGGGGCGCCGCGAGGCGGCGCCCCGCCCGGCGAACGGCTCGAGCCGCACCTGCTGATGATGAGCGCCACGCCGATCCCGCGCACGCTGGCGATGACCTACTACGCCGACCTCGCGGTGAGCACGATCGACGAGCTGCCGCCCGGGCGCACCCCGGTGGTGACCAAGGTCTTCGCCGATGCGCGGCGCGACGAGGTGGTGGCACGCATCCGCGACGAGGTCGCCCACGGGCGCCAGGTCTACTGGGTCTGCCCGCTCGTCGACGAGTCGGAACACGTCGACCTGCGGCACGCGACCGAGACGCACGCGCAGCTCGCCGCCGCGATGCCGGGCGTGGCGGTCGGACTGCTGCACGGGCGCATGTCGCCGGCCGAGAAGGCGGCGGTGATGACGCAGTTCGCGGGCGGCCGGATGCCGGTGCTGGTGGCCACCACGGTGATCGAGGTCGGCGTCGACGTGCCCAACGCCAGCCTGATGGTCGTCGAACACGCCGAGCGCTTCGGCCTGGCGCAGCTGCACCAGCTGCGCGGACGCGTCGGCCGCGGCGCCACCGCCAGCGTGTGCGTCCTGCTGTACACGCCGCCGCTGTCCGACAGCGGCAAGCAGCGGCTGCGCGCGATGGTCGAGACGACCGACGGCTTCGAGATCGCGCGGCGCGACCTGGCGATCCGCGGCCCCGGCGAGTTCATGGGTGCGCGCCAGAGCGGCGACGCGCTGCTGCGCTTCGCCGACCTCGACGCCGACGAGCCGTTGCTGCAGCGCGCGCGTGCGGCGGCGCAGCCGCTGCTCGACGCCCATCCCGAGGCGGCACGCGTGCACGTGCGGCGCTGGCTCGGCACGCGGCACGACTACCTGAAAGCCTGAGACCGGCCACGCGGCCCGCTGACGCACAATCCCCGCATGACCCTCACCGAGCTGCGCTACATCGTCGCCGTCGCGCGCGAGAAGCACTTCGGCCGCGCCGCCGAGGCGTGCTTCGTGTCGCAGCCGACGCTGTCGGTGGCGATCAAGAAGCTCGAGGAGGAGCTCGACGTGAAGATCTTCGAGCGCGGCACCAGCGAGGTCAGCGTGACGCCGCTGGGCGAGGAGATCGTGCGCCAGGCACAGGCGGTGATCGAGCAGGCCGCGGCGATCAAGGAGATCGCCAAGCGCGGCAAGGACCCGCTGGCCGGCCCGCTGCGGCTGGGCATCATCTACACGATCGGCCCGTACCTGCTGCCCGAGCTGGTGCGGCACGCGATCGAGATGACACCGCAGATGCCGCTGATGCTGCAGGAGAACTTCACCGTCAAGCTGCTCGAGATGCTGCGCACCGGCGAGCTCGACTGCGCGATCATGGCCGAGCCGTTCCCCGACACCGGCCTGGCGACCGCGCCGCTGTACGACGAGCCGTTCATGGTCGCGGTGCCGAAGTCGCACCCGCTGGCCAGGCGCGCGTCGATCGCCAGCGAGGAGCTCAAGCGCGAGACGATGCTGCTGCTGGGCACCGGGCACTGCTTCCGCGACCACGTGCTCGAGGTCTGCCCCGAGTTCGCCCGCTTCTCGAGCGACGCCGAGGGCATCCGCAAGAGCTTCGAGGGGTCGTCGCTGGAGACCATCAAGCACATGGTCAGCTCGGGCATGGGGGTGACGGTGGTGCCGCAGCTGTCGGTGCCGCGCGAACCGCAGCCGCACGTGGCGTACGTCGCTTTCGCGCCGCCGGTGCCCACGCGCCGCGTGGTGCTGGCGTGGCGGCGCACCTTCACGCGCTACGAGGCGATCGCGGCGCTGCGCAACGCGGTCTACGCCTGCGAGCTGCCGGGGGTCGCGCGACTGTCCTGAGTCGCGCGCGGCTCGCTGGCGCGCCGACCCCGCAGGTCGCCGCAGCCGGCCGATGCCCCGCCGGCTGCGGCGGTCGGCAGCGCTTCGCTAGACTCGCCGACGAGTCTCACGCACCCAGGAGAGCGAGCCATGGCCAAGAAGTCCGGCGCCGCCGGCGCCCCCCGCATCGACATCGGCATCGCCGACAAGGACCGCGCGGCGATCGCCGCCGGCCTGTCGAAGCTGCTCGCCGACACGTACACGCTGTACCTGACGACGCACAACTTCCACTGGAACGTCACCGGGCCGATGTTCAACACGCTGCACGCGATGTTCATGGCGCAGTACACCGAGCTGTGGAACGCCGTCGACCCGATCGCCGAGCGCATCCGCGCGCTCGGCCACGTCGCGCCGGGCAGCTACGCGCAATACGGCAAGCTCAGCAGCATCAAGGACGCGCCGGCCGCACCGCCGAAGGCGCTGGAGATGGTGCGCATCCTCGTCGAGGGCCACGAGGCGGTCGCGCGCACCGCGCGCAGCGTGTTCCCATTGGTCGACAAGGCCGACGACCAGCCCACCGCCGACCTGCTGACCCAGCGCCTGGACGTGCACGAGAAGACGGCCTGGATGCTGCGTTCGCTGCTCGAGGGCTGAGCGGCACGGCCGTCCGGGCCGCGCCGCTCGAGCCGGCGCTCAGCGGGCGGGCCCGCCGGCCGTGCCCCGGCCCTTGAACACCGTGACCTCGAACAGCGAGGTGGTGTCGCTGACCTCGTGCGCGACGGCGACGAAGTGGCGGTGGCCGACCGTGAACGCGGTCAGCCCCTCGGGCGAGCGGTCGCCGTCGCTGACGACGGTGCCGACGTGCCGCACGGCGAGCGGGTCGGTGACGTCGAACACGGCGAGCGCGGCCTTCAGCGTGCGCTCGAGGCCGACGAAGGCGAGCACGCGCCCCTCGACGTGCATCAGCGCCAGACCCTCCGGCTCGACGCCCTTGTTGTCGCTGCGTCCGTCGTCGTAGACGCCCAGCCGGATCGCCTCGCGGTCGAGCAGGCTGCCGCTGTCGTAGACGACGCGGCCGGCGGTGTCGCGGATCGAGAACGAGTGCGCACCGAACTTGACCAGCGGGCCGCCCCGCACCGACTCGACGTTCGAGAAGTTGGTCCGTCCGAGCTCGCTGCCGTCGGGCACGTACTCGATGCTGGCGTTGCCGGACGAGCCGCGGCGTTCGTCCTCGCTGTCGCCATCGCCGTTGTCGCGCGCGTCGCCCTCGTTGGCCATCACGAGGTAGGTGCGGCCCCGGTGCCGGTAGCTGGCGATCGTGTCGGGCTGGTACAGGCCGAAGGCCGGCACGTTGCGCAGCTCGATGCGGCCGTCCTGGTCGCTCGGATCGATCTCGTTGCCGGGCAGCGAGAAGTCCTTCAACCCGAGACCGAAGATGTGCGTGAACGCCCGCGCCTCCAGGTCGAGCACGGCGACGCCGTTCGCCTCCTGCAGCGTCACGTAGGCGCGGCGGGCGTCGGTGTCGACGGCGATGTACTCCGGCTCGGGGTCGTAGGCGCCGTAGGTGGCCGGCTGCGTCGGCAGCGTGCCCGCCGCCGGAAACAGGCGCAGCGAGTCGTAGCCGGGGATCGAGGCGTCGATCGGCAGCGTCGTGACCGCGCGGGTGTGCACGTCGACGATGCTGACGCTGCCCACCGGGTCGGCGTCGCTCAGGCCGGCCGGCGTCGGGCGCGGGTTCGGCGTGCCCTCGTTGGCCACGAGCACCTGCCGCCCGTTCGGCGTGAAGACGAGCATGTCGGGCAGCGACCCGACGACCACCGGCGCGCCGCTCTGCAGGCGCGTGCGCGTGTCGAAGAACGCGACGACGCCGGGCAGCGTGCGATCGACGGTGCTCTCGATGGCCAGCGCCGCCAGCCCGTCGCGGATCGCGACGCCGTTGACGGCGCCGAGGTGCCGCACATCGATCACCGCCAGCCGCTGCCCGGTCGAACGGTCGAGCACGTCGACGCCGACCACGCCGGCAACCCACAGCGTGTCCGTGCGGTCGTCGTGCGCGACGATCTCGGCCTTCTGGCCTTCGACGCCACCTGCCGTCGCGTGGGTGAACTGCCACACCCGCTGCACCGAGACGTCGGCCGCGAGCGCCGGCCCGGCGGCCAGCACGGCGGCGCAGGCAGCACCGGTCAAGACCGCATGGGCAAGGGCGCGAAGACGCAATGGCAGGTCGGGCATGGGGGCGGACGGGCGAAGTGGACGAGACCCGTGAGCCTGCCCTGGGTCCGTGACAGCATCGTGTCTGCGCGCTGTCGCCCCCCGGGCATCGGTGGATGCCGCGGGGGCCCGCCGGTCGCGCGCTTCGTGCGCCGGCGGCGCCGATAATCCGCGGTTTCCCCGATCCGCACGCGCCTCGGCGGCGCCGCGCGGCCGCATTCGATGTCCGACCCCTCGACCCGCATCCCGGCGCAGGTGCGCCGCCGGCGCACCTTCGCGATCATCAGCCACCCCGACGCCGGCAAGACCACGCTGACGGAGAAGCTGCTGCTGTTCTCCGGCGCGATCCAGATCGCCGGCAGCGTGAAGGCGCGCAAGGCCACGCGCCACGCCACCAGCGACTGGATGGAGATCGAGAAGCAGCGCGGCATCTCGGTGGCGAGTTCCGTCATGCAGATGGAGTACCGCGACTGCGTCATCAACCTGCTCGACACGCCGGGCCACCAGGACTTCAGCGAGGACACCTACCGCGTGCTGACCGCGGTCGACGCGGCGCTGATGGTGATCGACGCGGCCAACGGCGTCGAGCCGCAGACGCGCCGGCTGCTGCAGGTCTGCCGCGCCCGCAACACGCCGATCCTCACCTTCGTCAACAAGATGGACCGCGAGGTGCAGGAGCCGCTGGCCCTGATGGACGAGATCGAGCGCGAGCTGGGCATGGCGGTGGTGCCGTTCACCTGGCCGGTGGGCATGGCCAAGTTCTTCGGCGGCGTGCTCGACCTGCGGCGCGACCAGATGCGCGTGTTCTCGCCCGGCGAGGACCGCCACCACGGCGACGACGAGATCGTCGACGGCGTGCACAACCCGGTGCTCGCGCAGCGCTTCGGCGCCGCCTACGACCAGGCCGCCGGCGAGATCGAGCTGGTGCGCGACGCCACGCCCGACTTCGACGCGGCGCAGTTCCTCGCCGGTCACCAGACGCCGATGTTCTTCGGCAGCGCGATCAACAACTTCGGCGTCAAGGAGGTGCTCGACGCGCTGGTCGAGCTCGCGCCGCCGCCCGGGCCGAAGGCGGCGGTCCAGCGCGTGGTCGAGCCGACCGAGCCGAAGTTCAGCGGCGTGGTGTTCAAGATCCAGGCCAACATGGACCCGGCGCACCGCGACCGCATCGCCTTCGTGCGCGTGGCCAGCGGCCACTTCGAGCGCGGCATGCGGCTGAAGGTCACGCGCAGCGGCAAGGAGCTGCGGCCGAACACGGTGGTGACCTTCCTCAGCCAGCGCCGCGAGCTGCTGGAGGAGGCCTTCGCCGGCGACATCATCGGCATCCCGAACCACGGCGTGCTGCAGCTCGGCGACACGCTGACCGAGGGCGAGGCGCTGCAGTTCACGGGGCTACCGTTCTTCGCGCCCGAGATGTTCCGCTTGGTCGAAGTGGCCGACCCGCTGAAGACCAAGCAGCTGCGGGCCGGCCTGACCCAGCTCGGCGAGGAAGGCGCGATCCAGGTCTTCCGGCCGGCCGCCGGATCCGTGCTGCTGCTCGGCGCGGTCGGTCAGCTGCAGTTCGAAGTCGTCGCTCACCGCCTGGAGCACGAGTACGGCTGCAAGGCGCGCATCCTGCCGGCGCGCTACAACGTCGCGCGCTGGGTGACCTGCGACGACGCGAAGGAGCTGCAGCGCTTCATCGACCACAACGCACACCGCGTCGCCTTCGACGCGGTCGACGCGCCTACGGTGCTGCTCGAGTACGCCGGCGAGCTGCGCGCGATGCAGGACAACTGGCCGAAGATCCAGTTCCACGCGCTGCGCGAGCACGCGGGGCTGGTGTTCCAGCGCCGGCTCGAGGGCTGAGGGACAGGGATAGCACCCCCAGGGCCGGGCTGCGCCCGACCCGCCCCCCGTGGGGGTCAAGTCGCCTTGGGGCGGCCCGGCGACGACTTGGGCACCCCCAGGGCCGGGCTGCGCCCGACCCGCCGCCAAGCGGTCAGGCCAGCGCGGCGTGGCGCGACTCGAGGATCGCGCGCGACACCATCGAGCGCGTCAGCCCCCAGCGACACAGCATGTGGTCGAACACCATGCGCTCGATATCGCCGATCTTGCCGTCGGCGGCGATCAGGCGTGCGGCCAGCGCGCACACGCGCAGGCGCAGCGCCGGGTCGCGAACGCCACCCATCAGCGTGTCCAGGCGCTGGATGTCCGACAGGTGCAGGTAGTTGTGCGACCGCATCTCCCGGCCCACCGATTGCTCGTACTCGCGCGCCAGCTCGGCGAAGCGCTCGCGCGTGACGCCCAGCTGCGCGAAACCGCGCTGCGCGTCGATGGCGTCGAGCTCGGCGTCGTGCACTTGTCCGTCGGCGCTCATCAGCATCGCCAGCAGGCGCGCGGGGGCTTCGGGGTGGGCGGCGGCGTGGGGGGTCGAGATCATGCGCTCGTCTCCTGTCGCGGGTCACAACGGGCACCGGCCGCACGCCGACACCTGCGCGATGGGACCGAACAGCGTGCCCGCGGTTCCGTGAGCCCATGTTGCGCCCGATCAATGACGGTGCGATGACAGTGCGTCGCGATAATCGGCGCGTGAGCCGAACCGCCGTTCCTGCGGCGCCGTCGCGCGCGGCGCTGTATCTCGACCTGGTGCGCTGGGACCGTCCGGCCGGCTGGCTGCTGCTGCTGTGGCCGACGCTGTCGGCGCTGTGGATCGCCGCCGACGGCTTCCCCGGCTGGCACCTGCTGGCGGTGTTCGTGCTGGGCACCATCCTGATGCGCAGCGCCGGCTGCTGCGTCAACGACGTCGCCGATCGCGACTTCGACCTGCACGTCGAGCGCACCGCACAGCGCCCGGTCACGCGCGGTGCGCTGCCGCCGGGCGAGGCGCTGGCGCTCGGCGCGGTGCTGGCGCTGGCGGCCTTCGCGCTGGTGCTGACGACCAACCCGCCGACGATCCTGCTGTCGTTCGTCGCGCTGGCGGTGGCCGTGACCTACCCGTACGCGAAACGCGCCGTCTCGATGCCGCAGGCGGTGCTCGGCGTGGCGTTCAGCTTCGGCATCCCGATGGCCTTCGCCGCGGTGCTCGGCGCCGACCTGTGGGCCTGGCGCTCGGTGGCCGACGCGGTGCCGCCGCACGCCTGGTGGCTGATGGCGTCGAACCTGTTCTGGGTGCTCGCCTACGACACCGAGTACGCGATGGTCGACCGCGACGACGACCGGCGCATCGGCATTCGCACCTCGGCGCTGACGCTGGGGCGGCGCGACGTCGCCGCGGTGATGGCGTTCTACGCGGTGCACCTGGTGTCGTGGGCGGCGATCGGGCGCACGCTCGGGCTGGGCGGCTGGTTCCTCGCCGGCGTGGCCGTCGCCGCGGCGCAGGCGCTCTGGCACTGGACGCTGATCCGCACGCGCGAGCGCTCCGGGTGCTTCCGCGCGTTCCGCCTCAACCACTGGGTGGGCTTCGCGCTGTTCGCGGGCACCGCGCTGGACCTCGCGCTGCGCTGAGCCCGAGCCGGCCTGCCCCGGTCCGGCACGGCCGGCCGAGGCGGGGCAGCCAGCGGGGCTGCGGGCGGCGCGTCAGCCGAACTCGTCGCCGAGTTCCTTCGCGCGCCGCTGCGCCGCGACGATGGCGCGCACCAGCGCGGCGCCCACGCCGTCGGCGTCGAGCGAGCTGATCGCCGCGTGCGTGGTGCCGCCCTTCGAGGTCACGCGCTGGCGCAGCGTCGCCGGCGCCTCGCCCGACTGCAGCGCCAGCGCCGCCGCGCCGGCCACCGTGGCCAGCGCCAGCTCGCGCCCCTGCGCGCCGCTCAACCCCATCTCGAGCGCCGCCGCCTCCATCGCCTCGACCAGGTAGAACACGTAGGCCGGCCCCGAGCCCGACAGCGCGGTCACCGCGTCGAGGTCGGCCTCGTCGTCGACCCACAGCGTGCGTCCGGTCGACGCCAGCACCGCCTGCGCCTCGGCGCGCTGCGCGGCGCTGACGGCAGCGCGCGCGAACAGCGCGCTGATGCCCTGGCCGATCAGCGCCGGCGTGTTCGGCATCGCGCGCACCACCGCCGCGGCGCCGGTGGCGCGCACGATGGCGTCGCTGCGGATGCCGGCCATCACGCTGAGCTGCAGCGCCCGGCGCACGTGCGGCGCGCAAGGCGCCGCGGCCTCGGCGAACGACTGCGGCTTGACCGCCCACACCACCACCGAGGCGTCGGCCAGCGACGCGTCGGCTTCGGCGCGCACGTCGACGCCGTGCTGCTGCTGCAGGCGCGCGCGCGACTCGGCCAGCGGCTCGATCACCAGCATCGACGACGGCGCGCGCCCGGCGCGCAGCAGCCCGCCGACGATCGCGCCGGCCATGTTGCCGCCGCCGACGAACGCGATGCGCGACGCGCTCATCGCCGCCCCCGCGGCGCCGCGCGCCCGTGCGCCTCGGCCCGCCCGGGCCACTGCGTCGTGTCCATGCGTGCAGTGTAAGCACGCACGGCGCGCGGGCAACGGTGACACGGCGCCGCCGCGCACCTACAGTGCGCGCACCGACGAACCCGGAGACCCCCGATGAACGAGACGCTGTCCTACGTCAACCCCGGCCCCGACAGCCCCTGGACCACCTACCTGTCGCAGGTCGACCGCGTGCTGCCGTACCTCGGCCCGCTGGCACGCTGGGCCGAGACGCTGCGCAGGCCCAAGCGCGCGCTGGTCGTCGACGTGCCGATCGAGCTCGACGACGGCCGCGTCGCCCACTTCGAGGGCTTTCGCGTGCAGCACAACCTCAGCCGCGGCCCGGGCAAAGGCGGCGTGCGCTACCACCCCGACGTGACGCTCGAGGAGGTGATGGCGCTGGCCGCGTGGATGAGCATCAAGAACGCCGCGGTGAACCTGCCGTACGGCGGCGCCAAGGGCGGCATCCGCGTCGACCCGAAGCAGCTGTCGACGAAGGAGCTGGAGAAGCTCACGCGCCGCTACACCAGCGAGATCGGCATCATCATCGGCCCGATGCAGGACATCCCCGCGCCCGACGTCAACACCAATGCGCAGGTGATGGCGTGGATGATGGACACCTACTCGATGAACGTCGGCGCCACCGCCACCGGCGTGGTCACCGGCAAGCCGATCCACCTCGGCGGCTCGCTCGGGCGCGTCAAGGCCACCGGCCGCGGCGTGTTCGTCACCGGGCGCGAGGCGGCACGGCGCATCGGGCTGAACCTCGACGGCGCGCGCGTGGCGGTGCAGGGTTTCGGCAACGTCGGCTCGTCGGCCGCCGAGCTGTTCGTGCAGGCCGGCAGCAGGATCGTCGCGATCCAGGACCACAGCGGCACGATCGTCAACGAGCACGGCTTCGACTTCGCCGAGCTGATGCCGCACGTGCGCGCCACCGGCGGCGTGGCCGGCTTCAAGGGCGGTGACGCGGCGCCCGCCGAGAGCTTCTGGGACGTCAAGTGCGAGGTGCTGATCCCGGCCGCGCTGGAAGGCCAGATCAACGCCGACCGCGCGAACCGCATCACCGCCAAGCTGGTGCTCGAGGGCGCCAACGGCCCGACGCTGCCGGTGGCCGACGACATCCTCGGCGACCGCGGCGTGCTGGTGGTGCCCGACGTGATCTGCAACGCCGGCGGCGTGACCGTGAGCTACTTCGAGTGGGTGCAGGACTTCAGCTCGTTCTTCTGGACCGAGGACGAGATCAACGTGCGCCTCGACAAGATCATGGTCGGCGCACTGAAGACCATCTGGGACACCGCCGACCGCCACGGCGTCTCGCTGCGCACCGCGACCTTCGCGGTGGCCTGCGAACGCATCCTGATGGCGCGCCAGGAGCGCGGGCTGTACCCCTGACGACGACGGCGACGAGCGGGCCGACGAGCGGCATCGGCGGCGGCGCGGTCGGCGACGGCCGCGGTGGCGACACGAAGCGCCTCGCCGCGGGCGCCGCGGGCCGCGGCGCCCGCGCGCACGCCGTTACCATGCGGGACTCGCCGTCTCCGGAGAACCACCCCATGCAACGCCGTCACGTGCTCTCGCTCGCGCTGGCCGCCCCGCTCGCGCTGTCGCCGCTGGCCGCCCTGGCCCAGGCCTGGCCCACCCAGCCGGTGAAGATCGTCGTGCCGGCGCCGGCCGGCAGCTCGCTCGACATCATCGTGCGGCTGATGAGCGACAAGCTCAAGGACCGCTGGGGCCAGCCGGTGGTGGTCGAGAACAAGCCGGGCGCCGGCGGCATGCTCGGCACCGACGTCGCGGCCAAGGCCGCGCCCGACGGCCACACGATGGTGCTGGCGTTCAACGGCCCGATCTCGTTCGCGCCGTTCATGTACGCGAAGATGCCCTACGACCCGGCGAAGGACCTGCGACCGGTGGTGATGACCACCTCGCAGCCGAACGTGCTCGCGGTCGGCGCGGGCGTGCCGGCGGCCAGCGTGAAGGAGTTCGTCGCCTGGGCCAAGGCCAAGCCGGGCGGCATGAACTTCTCGTCGCTGGGCAAGGGCAGTTCGTCGCACCTGTCGATGGAGCTGTTCCTCGCCGAGGCCGGCGTCGCCGGCACGCACGTGCCGTACAACGGCTCGCCGCCGAGCGCGATGGCCGTCGCGCAGGGCGAGGTCGATGCGACGATGATGGTCGCGCCGGCCATGCTGCCGCACGTGCAGGCCGGGCGCGTGAAGCTGCTGGCGGTGACCAGCAAGCAGCGGCCCGAGTCGCTGGCCAGCCTGCCGACGATGGCCGACGCCGGCTACCCCAGCGTCGAGGCGCTGGCCTGGAACGGGCTGTTCGTGCCGGCGGCGACGCCGGCGCCGGTGGTCGAGAAGATCAACGCCGACGTCAACGCGGTGCTGCGCGACGCCGACGTGCGCGCCAAGCTCGACAACGCCGGCATGACGCCGGTGGGCGGCAGCGCCGCCGAGTTCGCCGCCGCGGTGAGCGCCGACACGCAGCGCTGGGGGCCGATCATCCGCAAGATCGGGCTGAAGATCGACTGACGGCGCACCGGGGGCGCAGGGCTCACACGTCGAGCGTGTAGACCTCGGCCGCGGCGCGCTCGTCGGCGCTGTGGCCCTCGAGCGCGCGGTCCCACTCGGGGCCGTCGGCGCCGCGCGCCGGCACCAGCCCCTGCGTCATCACCGCCACCTCCTCGCTGCCGGCGTCGAACTCGGCCACCGGCTCGCGCGTGGCCAGGAACAGCCGTGCCACCGTCGGCCCGCCGGCGTCGATGAGCACCAGGTACCGCGCCGGCGCGCGGTGCGGCGCCCCGCCGTGCGCCGGCGGCACCGCGATGCCGTAGTTCTGCCCCATGCGGCCGATGATGCCACGCGACCTGCGCCGCGCCGCGTCAGCCGCGCGTGCCGAAGATCGCGCTGCCGACGCGCACGATGGTCGCCCCCTCGGCGACGGCCGCGTCGAGGTCGGCGCTCATGCCCATCGACAGCGTGTCCAGCGCCAGCCCGCCGTCGCGCAGCGACTGCAGCAGCTCGCGCAGCGCGCGGTGCGGCCGGCGCTGCTGCTCGAAGTCGCCCGCCGGCTCGGGGATCGCCATCAGCCCGCGCAGCGCCACGCGCTCGCGCGGCAGCGCGGCCACCGCGCGCGCCAGCGCCGCCGCGTCGGCCGGCGCGACGCCGCTCTTGCTGGCCTCGCCGCTGACGTTGACCTGCAGGCACAGCTGCAGCGGCGGCAGCGACGGCGGGCGCTGCTCGGCCAGGCGCTGCGCGACCTTCAGCCGGTCCACCGCGTGCACCCAGTCGAACGCCTCGGCCACCGCGCGCGTCTTGTTGCTCTGCAAGGGCCCGATCAGGTGCCACTCGAGCCGATCGCGCAGGTCGGCCAGTGCGGCCATCTTGGCCAGCGCCTCCTGCACGTAGTTCTCGCCGAAGGCGCACTGGCCGGCGGCGTGCGCCGCGCGCACCGCGTCGGCGCCGAAGGTCTTGCTCACCGCGAGCAGCGTGACGCTTTGCACGGGCCGACCGGCGCGCTCGCACGCCGCGGCGATGCGCCCTCGGACTTCTTGTAACTTGGCCGATATGGTCGCCATAATCGATCGAGCTTAGTCTGTCTTCATGGACATCACCCAGCTGTTGGCCTTTTCGGTCAAGAACAAGGCCTCGGACCTGCACCTGTCGGCGGGTCTGCCGCCGATGATCCGCGTGCACGGCGACGTGCGCCGCATCAATGTCGACCCGCTCGAGCACAAGCAGGTGCACGACATGGTGTACGACATCATGAACGACAGCCAGCGCAAGCACTACGAGGACACACTCGAGTGCGACTTCTCGTTCGAGATCCAGGGGCTGGCGCGCTTTCGCGTCAACGCGTTCAACCAGAACCGCGGCGCCGGCGCGGTGTTCCGCACGATCCCGAGCAAGATCCTGACGCTCGAGCAGCTCAACGCGCCGAAGGTGTTCGCCGAGCTCGCGCTGAAGCCGCGCGGGCTGGTGCTGGTGACCGGGCCGACCGGCTCGGGCAAGAGCACCACGCTGGCGGCGATGGTCAACCACCTCAACGAGAACGAGTACGGCCACATCCTCACCGTCGAGGACCCGATCGAGTTCGTGCACGAGAGCAAGAAGTGCCTGATCAACCAGCGCGAGGTCGGGCCGCACACGCTGAGCTTCGCCAACGCGCTGCGCAGCGCGCTGCGCGAGGACCCCGACGCGATCCTCGTCGGCGAGATGCGCGACCTGGAGACGATCCGCCTGGCGCTGACCGCCGCCGAAACCGGGCACCTGGTGTTCGGCACGCTGCACACGAGCAGCGCCGCGAAGACGATCGACCGCGTCGTCGACGTGTTCCCCGCCGCCGAGAAGGAGATGGTGCGCGCGATGCTGTCGGAGTCGCTGGTGGCGGTGATCTCGCAGACGCTGTGCAAGCTCAAGGACGGCTCGGGGCGCGTGGCGGCGCACGAGATCATGCTCGGCACCTCGGCGATCCGCAACCTGATCCGCGAGAACAAGATCGCGCAGATGTACTCGGCGATCCAGACCGGGCAGAGCCAGGGCATGCAGACGCTCGACCAGAACCTGGCCGAGCTGGTGCGGCGCAGCGTGATCTCGCCGGCCGAGGCGCGCGCCAAGGCCAAGACGCCCGAGAACTTCCCCGGCTGAGCGGCAGCGCCGCCCCATTCGTCAAGGAATCGGCATGGAACGTGACCAGGCCTCCAAATTCGTCCACGACCTGCTGCGGCTGATGGTGTCGCGCAACGGCTCGGACCTGTTCCTCACCGCCGACTTCCCGCCGGCGATCAAGGTCGACGGCAAGATCGCCAAGGTCAGCCCGCAGCCGCTCACCGGCCAGCACACGCTGGCGCTGGCGCGCTCGGTGATGAACGACAAGCAGGCCGCCGAGTTCGAGCGCACCAAGGAGTGCAACTTCGCGATCTCGCCGCAGGGCATCGGGCGCTTCCGCGTCAACGCGTTCCTGCAGCAGGGCAACGTGGGGCTGGTGATGCGCACGATCCCGGCCACCATCCCGACCATCGACACACTGGGCCTGCCGAAGATCCTGAAGGACGTCGCGATGACCAAGCGCGGGCTGGTCATCTTCGTCGGCGCCACCGGCAGCGGCAAGACCACGTCGCTGGCGGCGATGGTCGACTGGCGCAACGAGAACTCGTACGGCCACATCATCACCGTCGAGGACCCGGTGGAGTTCGTGCACCCGCACAAGAACTGCATCGTCACGCAGCGCGAGATCGGCATCGACACCGACGGCTGGGAGATCGCGCTGAAGAACACGCTGCGCCAGGCGCCCGACGTGATCCTGATGGGCGAGATCCGCGACCGCGAGACGATGGAGCACGCGGTGGCCTTCGCCGAGACCGGCCACCTGTGCATGGCCACGCTGCACGCCAACAGCTCGAACCAGGCGCTGGACCGCATCATCAACTTCTTCCCCGAGGAGCGCCGGCCGCAGCTGCTGATGGACCTGTCGCTGAACCTCAAGGCCATCGTCAGCCAGCGCCTGCTGCCGCGCCAGGAGACCAAGGGCCGCATCGCCGCGGTCGAGATCATGATCAACACGCCGCTGGTGGCCGACATGATCTTCAAGGGCGAGGTCGGCGAGATCAAGGAACTGATGAAGCGCAGCCGCGAGCTGGGCATGCAGACCTTCGACCAGGCGCTGTTCGACCTGTACGAGGCGCGCCTGATCACCTACGAAGACGCGCTGCGCAACGCCGACTCGCTGAACGACCTGCGGCTGAACATCAAGCTCAACAGCCAGCGCGCGCGCAGCCCCGACCTGGCGGCGGGCACCGAGCACCTGACCATCGTCTGAGC